>JBARDK010000107.1:0-16026 GCA_049795075.1 Nitrosotalea sp.
GGGTAGTTCCTGTGTTTGATGTACTGTTAGAAGTTTGAGGTTGGGTAGTTCCTGTGTTTGATGTACTGTTAGAAGTTTGAGGTTGGGTAGTTCCTGTGTTTGATGTACTGTTAGAATAGTCAGTAAACGTCAAAGTAGAAAATGCGTGTTGTGGCATGAGAAAAACGGCAGAAATAGAAATGGCTACAAATATCATTAGTACAAATTTTCCTTCAGATTGCGATGTTTTATGATTCAAAGTTGCTGAGTGTTTTCTACCAAGAATAAACCAATTAAAGTGCCTCATGCTCAGACACCCTATGTACCCTTGTAGAGTAATGCCCATAATTTCCAAACTCCATGGTATTGTATCTCTGAATAATTTATAATGGATTGTGACACCTTGTTAAGGAACAATGTTAGCGATAGTATAAAGATTAGGTATGATGATATGGGTCCACAGGGATTCGAACCCTGGATCTTCGCCGTGTAAGGGCGACGTCATAACCAACTGGACTATGAACCCAAGCAAGCTCCAATTTAAAATGCATTTAAACTTTGAGAATCACATGAAAGAAAAATGGAAATTGTTCACTAGGTGAAATCTACAATATGACAGACTTGGTTTTCTTTACAAGCCCCATAGGATTGGGACATGCCACAAGGGATGTTGCAATTTCGCAGCACTTGGACAATATTCCAAAAAAATTCATAAGTGGTACTGGCGCATACAAGTTACTTTCTGGATATGGATTTGATGTAGACAATCTCTACAGGCCACCACCATTTAGAATTGAAAACGGCAAGCTTCATAGCCCACTCAGGTGGCTTTTTGATTACCTAGCATACTACAAAGAGTGCAAGAAAATCTCTACCAAAGTAATAGAAAAACAGAGGCCCCGTCTGATAGTAAGTGACGAGGATTTTGCATCACTTGCGATAGCGCAGAAACAGAAGATCAAGACAGTACTTGTCACTGATATTTTGGAGACAAAATTTGCAAAAGGTATTGGCTCCATCATAGAAAAAAAGATGAATCAGGCCATGAAAAGTATCATAGAAAAATGCGATCTTGTTATCATACCAGAGAATGGTCAAGACAGCAATAACATAGCAAGAGTCGGGCCAATAGTCAGGGATACTGCCGAGTCTCGTGAACAGCTGCGAAAAAAATATTCTTTTGATAGGAAAACAATCGTTGTAAGCATAGGTGGAACCAACCTTGGAGAGTTTTTAATTGAAAAGACTATAGACGTGTTCAAAAAGATCAACCTTGATGCAGAACTTGTTATAGTTTCTGGACCTGCCCTTCAAATGAAACAGTTACCGCATAGAAATCTTGGGTTTGCAAGCAATCTGCATGAAATAATATTTGCATCAGACTTGGTAATATCGCTTGCAGGAAAATCCACCATAGACGAATCAAAGCATTATGGCACGCCTGGAATATTTATCCCGATAAAGGGGCATTTTGAACAGGAAGAAAATGCAAGAGAAGTTGGATACTCTCATGAAGATATTTTCAGATTGGAAACATTGGTTCTAGAAAAAATAAATGAAAAAAGAAGCCCTCAATATTTTCATGGTAGTAAAACAGCTGCAGAGTTGATAAGAAAATTTTTGTGTTAGTTATTTTTTTGAAAGTCAATGCAGCCAGTTATTTCCTTGCAAAGCTCTTCATTGTGAACTAGCCCCATTTCAGGCAGATACTGGAGTATGTGATTTGTGTTCTTGTCTTTGAAGAGTTCTCCTTGTTCAATGCTCACAGCAAACACCTAGTCATGGAAGCAATTGCTCAATTTTTCCTTTTAAGGCATGCGTACAAATGATTCCTAGTTCATCATTAGATTGTCTCATGTACTAGTGCCATTCACTCAAACTTTATAGAAGGTATAGACAGATGTAATCAAGTTTTGCAGAATCTCATTGTAGCAAAGTTTGGAGGAAGTGCGGTAGGAATTGACGGTGTACTAATACCTACAATAATTAAAAGAATTAATGAGTTAAAAAAAGACTCCAAAGTAATTGCAGTTTTTTCTGCTCCCCTTACAACATATGATGGCAAGCAAAGATCATTGACAGACATTGCGCTTGAGCTTGGCAGAAAGGCAGAGAGTGGTCAAAGTGTAGTAGATGTCACAGAGCTGCGCAAGCCATATCTTAAGATCCTCTCCCTTGTAGACGGAAAACTTCAAGATGAGTGCAAAAAAACAATCGAGTCGTTCTTGGAGAAAGCTTTGAGCTCCCTTAGAGACGCACTACAAAAAAAGGAATTTGCAAATGAGACCAGGGCAAGAGTTCTTGCATATTCTGGCGAGATACTAATGTCTAACGTCATGAGCTATGTTCTAAAAAGTGCCGGCATAAAATCAGATGTTGTAAGTTTTGACATATGGCCCATTGTAACTGATGAAAATATCGAGTCTGCCAATTTTCTTGCTACGCAATCGTCTGAGAATCTAGATGCAATGGAGTCTCTGCTTGAGAAAAATGACGTGATATCGATAGGAGGATTCATTGGAAAGACCACTAATGGGCTTGAAACCACCTACGAGCGTGGCGGCTCTGACAGGACTGCTGCCGATCTTGGGATTTTGTTTAGTAAAAAGTACAATACCAAGATTGATTTTGAAAAAGACAGTGCAGTATTATCTGCAGACCCGCGGGTTGTAAAAGAAGAACTGGAATACATAACCCATCTCTCATACAACGAGGCACGAATTGCAGGCATGTTTGGAATGAAGATTCTAGACCCCATTGCCATAAAAGAGATAGTAGAAAATGGAGTAGACATGCCAATCATAATAACTGAGATGGGCAATCCTGGCAAAGTTACCATAATAGAAAGAAATCCGGGTGACAAAAACGGTCATCCGCTAAAGATAGTCACCGGCAAGAAAAACTGCGCCATCCTTAGAATGGAAAGTGAGTCATCCCAGAATCTTTTTGATTCACTTGAAAAAGACAAGAGATACAGCGAATTTGTGGTACTATCACCATTTACAAAAGACGACATAGAATTTACAAGAATTCTCTTCCTAGATGGAGACTATGTAAAACGCAATGAAAGATATGTCCTGGCCTTTGATCCACTGGCCTCAATCACCTACAACAGGGGAGTCATCACATTGATTGGCGATGAGATGTGGCGCGTGCAACAGATTGCGTCAAAGGCAAGCTCAAGAATTGGCGAAGCTGGTCTTAACATTCTCAACATGGACGCCCAAGAAGAGACATCACGCATCATCGTAGTTACAGAAGACAGTGGTGACAATATAGAGCGGGCAATTTGCGCCGTTCATGCGGAAAGATCGAAAATAAAATTTGTGTGATGGTACAGAGAAACTATTAATCAGAAAATTTCTACTTTTTTCTCTTTCTGCGTGCAGCCCTTTGGTCTGCCTTTCGCATGTGCTTGCCTGTTTTTCGTGCTGCCATACCGATGCCTGTAAGATATGATGCTGATATATCTTGTACCATTTTGTATGAAATCAAAAACTCAAAACATTCGACCTCTACAAGGCCTTTACCTGTAGAAGTCAAAGTGGGTTTGTTCTTGGGCCTTTTATCTAGAATCAGCCCGGCGTTACCCAAAACACGCGCTAATGTATAGTAGGTAGAGGAAATATTTAGACCTGATCTATATAGATCAAGTATAGGCATTGCCTATAGCCATCAATACAAGGGCCGCCCCGATGAATGCGTACCACTTGAAGTTCCTCTTGTTCATGAACATGTTCTTTGGAGCCATATTTTCGTCTTGCATTGTGGAGACACGTGCCTTTCTCATCTCAAATCCGTTTCCAGCAAGGCCTATGATTAGCAAGGCAGCAGCAGCAAATGATACGATGTAGCTCATATGGTAAGAGATCGTCTTACCACATTTAAAGAAAACCAAGATCTCGCAGACTGCTTTTGTGAAATCTCGATCAATTCTTAAATTACCAAAACTTTATCCAATCCATATGAAAGAGCAGGGCAAGATATGGATGAACGGCAAACTTGTTCCGTTCAGGAACGCAAAGGTCCATGTTCTTACCCATGCGTTACATTACTCTACTGCTGTCTTTGAGGGAATTAGGTGTTACAAGACAACAAAGGGTCCTGCAATTTTTAGGTTACAGGAACATGTTGACAGACTGTTCAAATCTGCAAAGATCTATTCCATGAAAATTACCTATTCAAAAAAAGTGATCTCAGATGGTATCATCAAGACAGTACTTGCAAGCGGGTTAAAAGAGTGCTACATCAGACCCATTGCATACTATAGCTATGGAGTTCTTGGCCTTACACCAACACCCAACAAGATAGATGTGGCAATAGCATGTTGGGAGTGGAATACTGGTGAGTCAAGTGCTGGAAAGATTCAGGGTGCAAGATGTAAAGTTTCAAGCTGGCTTAGAATTGATTCCCGGTCACAGCCAATGCAGGCAAAGGCAGCGTCAAACTATGCAAATGCTGCGCTTGCAAGAGTAGAGGCCCTAAAAGATGGATATGATGAGGCAATAATGCTAAATTATCATGGCAAGGTTTCAGAAGGAAGCGCTGAAAATATTTTCACAGTAAACAAGGGTGAGATAGCTACCCCACCATTGAATGCTGGAATCTTGGATGGAATAACAAGAGACAGCGTGATCAAGATAGCAAGATCTGAGGGAATCAATATCATTGAAAGAGAGATTGACAGGGACGAACTATATACGGCAGATGAAGTTTTTATGACAGGCACTGCTGCAGAGGTCAAGTCTGTTACAGAGATTGATAATGTTGCTGTTGGAGATGGCAAGGTAGGTGAGATTACGCGCAAGCTGCAGGGCATATTCCACGATGCATCTAGAGGCAACGACGAGCGGTTCATAGACTGGCTTACTCCAATCTGAGCGTAGATCGTGAAAGATTCAATTACGCCTGTACAGAATTATTATTTTATGGTGCTCTCAATGGTAGACCAGCACAAGCCCAAATGCTATCTTTGTAGCAATGTGTTTGAAAATTTAGAAGAGCTTAGAGTACACCAAGAAGCAGACCACAAGGAATTTGTAGAGTTCCACAAGGACATAAACGACCATTCTCCTGCGCCAGGAGATGTCACCGTATTTTAGGAAAATTACATGGACACTGACAATACTGTACTCATTTGTTGGTTTTGCAAAAAAGGCCGCCATGACGAATGCATGGAAAAGATTCCGACAGATGCCAAGTCAGAAGGACCACATGACTGTACCTTTGATACAAAGCTCATAGATTGCCAGTGTTCCCACTAGACTGGTCTTAAGGAATTCGTGCTTGATTTTATTTTCTGACAAAACTTTTTGGCAAGGCACAAAAAAATATACTAGACATTTTTGGGTCTTCTTTTTTGCATTATTACTATAACTGCTCCAGCTCCTGCAGCAGCAATGGCTATGCCGACATAGATGATGGTGTTGTCGTTACTTGGGATTATGTTTTGTACAGGCACAAAAACCTTGAACTCTCCAATAGCAACAGGGCTGTTTGGTCCATAAATTGAGGTAGGATAATTTACGCGCAAAAATACTGGAAAGAGTCCGTCATTTGGGAATGCGTAACTTACAGAGAAATTTCCATTTGGTACATTTATGTTGCTGAAATTATAGTAGCCGCTTCCACCGGTAAAATTTACAACATTGCTAACTGTAACTGAGGCAACAAAATTTTGCAGGGGATTGCCAGTGGTTGTGTTTAGAACATTGAATGTTAGATTTGTATAATCATTAATGACTGGACTTGAGGGATAATAGTTGAACTGCATCATTATTCCATTTTGTTGTATCTGCTGAACTGCACTACCCCCAACCTGTGCATTTGCAGGCAAGACATGTAACGTGGTTATCAATACAACAAGCAAGATTGGAATCACATACAAGCAAAAAAATGGTTTCATCAAACATAATTTGGTAATTCTTGTACGTAAACCTTTAGAGCATTTTTCAGAAAAAATAATTCCATTTGTAATATAGTTTTTATAAGCGCGAATTTCCCACATGTTTATCTTGAAGATTCTGGTCTTGGTTTTAGTATTGATAATGGCAGCTATCGTAGGACAATACCAAATCAAAGCGTTTGGAGAAATATCTACTCTTACACCACCTGAAAATACAATTAAAGTAAATGGAACAAGTTTCACAATTCCATATACCATTACAGGCGGAATGGTTACGTTGATTCAAGCTGATACAGATACAAAAACGATAGATGTGAGCGTGCAATCATCAAATGGTGGCAATTTGACAATAACCTTGCCAACAGCACTCATAGATGCATATCAGGGAGCAGCTCTGGAGCCAGAATATCTACAGGGTGCAAGCGATGAAGCTCATTTTGTGGTCACGAGTAAAAATCACGGAATCTATTATACAGAAGTTGATACCTCTGAAAATAGAACCCTGACCATTCCATTTAGTCCTGGAGATAATACAATTGAAATTAAAGGTACATACATGATTCCAGAATTTGGATCCTTGACATCCATCATACTAGTAATTGCAGTAATTTCTGCAATTGTAGCATCCAAGAATCTTTCTAAATCATGAATAGAAGAATCCTAATTTCCGCAGGTGTAGCGATTGTGGCCATAATGATGGCAATCATATATCTTGAACAAGGTGAATCCAAGGTCACTGTAGTTAACAATTCCATATCCAATGTAACACAATCAGCCAATCAAGCTCCAATTTCGTCTATTACTGTTTCTACAGACAAATCCTCTTACGGTATGGGTGATGCAATTGTAATCTCAGGTGCTGTCAAATCCCCAGTTGCCGGCACTCCAGTAACAATTTTGATTCTTGATCCAAATAATTTACTTTTACAAGCTGAACGAATTTCTGTTTCTCCAGACGGTAGCTTTCAGACTACAATCACAACTACCCCCTCCATTTGGAAACTTGGTGGAACGTATGTTATATCAACACAATATGGTTCGTCTAACGTCAAAGCACAAACAACATTCTACTTTGCAGGTTGAGTGTTTGAACCTTACAAGAACCTAGTCATTATCTAAAAAAAATTCAGCGGGTCTAGTGGTGTTTCCACCGACAGATGGTTCCAACACTCTCCATTCTTACCGGGTCAGGGAGGCAGAAACCTATTGGAGTGGGATCATAACTCCTACCATTTTTTATTTTACAAAATATATTTTCAAATGGTACCATGAAATCTAAGAAGCAGTTTAGAACTAGCTGTTACTTTACTGTCTGAGTCAATGTAGTGCTGTGCGTGATGCAAAGTTGGAATTGCCAGAGTGTTTTGCTAGAATGAGCCTCTTATGTTGTGTGTCTTGAATGTCCTGTATCTAATTCCAAGATAGACTGCCATGGAAGCTATTACAAGAAGTACCATTCCGCCAACAGGGAATTCTGGAATAGAGGGCGGGGAAGAGTCAGAAATTACAGAGACTGAGTTACTGTTCTCATTTGTCACAAATATCTCTCCATTACCAGAGTCATATGCAACAGCATCAGGAAAGAAACCAACGGGTACTGTTGCAACAATTGTGTTGTCTGAATCACGGATTACAGAGACTGAGTTAGCATGGCTAATTGCCACAAAAACCTCCCCCTTGGCAGAGTCATATGCAATCGCATAAGGTTCATTGCCAACTGGCACCGTTGCAAGCACTATATTGGAACTGTCAGAGATTATAGATATTGTATCATTATTATCATTACCCACAAAAACCTCCCCCTTGGCAGAGTCATATGCAACGGCGCCGGGAAGATGGCCAACTGGTACTGTTGCAACTACCGTATTCGTACTGTCAGAGATTACAGAGACTGAGTTACTACCACCATTTGCCACAAACACTTCCCCCTTACCCGAGTCATATACAACGGCAAAAGGGGCATTTCCAACGGGTATGGTCGTAACAACTACGTTTGTACTATCAGAGATTACAGAGACGGTACCAGAAAGATTGTTTATCGTAAATACCTCCCCTTTGGAAGAGTCATATGCAACGCCATAAGGATCGCCACCGACAGGTATCGTTGCAACAACTACATTGGTAATATCATTGATTACAGAGACTGAGTTACTACCACCATTTGTAACAAATATCTCACCCTTACCAGAATCGTATGCAACACCAAGAGGCTCAGTCCCAACTGGTACTGTTGCAACCACCGTATTCGTACTGTCAGAGATTACCGAGACTGAGTTACTATTCTCATTTGTCACAAATATTTCCCCCTTGTTCGAGTCATAAGCAACGCCAAACGGAGTTACACCAACTGGTACTGTTGTAAGAAGATATTCAGCACTAGCAGTCTGTGTGAAGAGCAGGCAAAAGAGAACGACAGATATGGAAATAATACCGATTTTCCGGTTCACACACAAATCAGGCATATTGTAATATTTATGAATGCGATTGGTATCACAGTGAATTTGTCTACCGATCCGCAGACCGCCTAACTTCTAAAGATTGTCTCTTTTTCAAGTTCTTTTTTACCAATCCATCTCAGCGAGAGCCACCAAAAAATAGCCACTGATGCCAAGAAGATAAGGTAACCAGAATACATGTGAAACGTCTCCATGGTATCATAACCAAAGTAATATCCTACCATGCCAAGCAAGGGGATGCGCATTATCGCAGTCAGGTATATTCCCAATCCTCCCAGAACAAAACAGACTGCAATCTTCTTTGATGATACAGACCTTCTCCTAATATCCAAAAGCATAAGAGAGAATGCTCCAAGAAACAAGATTGTAGTATCAGCCCCACTGCAACTATTTACAACATCAAATGACTGCACCTTGGAGCCTGCGGGTAGTATTATCTGATTGCCGACATTTGATGCATGAATTCCAGTCATGTCAAGTACGTATACTGCAACATTTCTTGCAATTCCAGCCAAGGCAGAGCCATAGGGTGAATTTACAATATAATCATGCAACCCCGTATCCCATGCCATCCAAGTCATAAAGACTGCTCCAATAATGAAGGGAAATATTGCTCCAAACTTTCTGTATATGTCTGTCTTTGCAAACCCAATCCAGAATCCTGTTGCAAAAAGGGATAGCCCAAGTGGTGGAAGATAGAATGCGGTTCCACCACCGCTCTGGTAAAGAAGATAGGTGTAAAATGCAAGAGATATCAGGCATGTGCCAAGAATTAGCTTAACTTTGGATCTGAATGTGGCAGTAGACATCATATACTTTCTTTTTATTTACTATTCTAATAATATTTTGTCAGGATAAACCTCTGATATTTGAGTATGTCTTGAATGTCTTGTATCTGATTCCAATATAGACTGCCATGGAAGCTATTGCAAGAAGTACCATGCCGCCAAGTGGAAACTCTGGAACAGAGGGCGGGGGATTAGGAACTATAAAGGCAAATGTAGTCTGTGCTGTTATACTGGGAGGCCCATACTGGACCTTTACAGTATATGTTCCACTTGTTTTCCATAAAGGACCTAAAGCAAGAAATGATGCTGTAAATGTTCCACCTGAGGAGACATTAATTTGGACTATCTTGATCACGTTGGCATTAGGATCATAGATGAAAATAGAAAGAGGGGTTTGTGCTACTACTGTTTGCACTTGGCCTGAGATAACTATTGTATCACCATAATTATATGATAACTTGTCAGTTGTAACCGTAACTCCAGTTCCTGATGTAGATCCAACAATTACTTGGGCAGCCATCCACGGATGAACTTGACAAAAGTAATTGTATGTTCCAGCTGTTACAAAAGGAGGCGATGTATATGTGCCTCTAGCCCTGATCAAACTGCTGTCCCAGATAGTACCTGTCAGATTATCTTGCGGGCGTCCACTTGTTGATGTATGTCCAACAGTGTCATTGTTAGTCCAAGTGACTGTATCTCCTGTGTTGATGTTTATAACCTGTGGATCAAAACAGCTTGTTGCTGAACACGTGCCACTAGTCATGCTTGCACCCCTGCTTATTGTTACCTGAGCTGTTGTTGCATAAGCTGGTTCTGTAATGTATATTATGAATAGAGTATAAGCTATTGTCAGAACAAGAATATGAAATATTGTTCTATTTGGTTTAATGAGATATTCTCGAAAAATGATATTTAAAATGGATCTTGATAGAGCAAACGACATCATGATATTATTTTCCTGACATTATTTGTCATGATGCTCCCCTAATGTTTGGGGACATCTTCAATGCTTTGTATCTGATTGCCAGATAAACTATCATGGAAGCTATTACAAGAAATACCATTCCACCAAGTGGAAATTCTGGAACAGAGGGCGGGGGAGAGTCAGAGATTACAGAGACTGTATTGGTAAAAAAATTTGCCACAAATATATCGCCCTTACCAGAGTCGTATGCCACACCTTCAGGAAAATTGCCGACAGGGATGGCACCTACCACTGTATTTGTTGAGTCAGATATGACGTAGACTGTATTGGCACTACCATAATTGGTCACAAACACCTCCCCCTTGACAGAGTCATATGCAACACCATCAGGACTACCGCGGATAGAGATGATACCCACCACAGCATTTGTCGTATCAGATATGACGTAGACTGTGCCAATACCTTCATTGGTCACAAACACCTCCCCCTTGGCAGAGTCATATGCAACACCATGAGGACTAGCACTGACAGGGATGGTACCCACCACTGTATTTGATGAATCAGATATGATGGAGACGGAGCTGCTAAGACTATTTGCCACAAACACTTCCCCCTTACCAGAGTCATATGCAACACCATGAGGACTACCACCGACAGGGATGGTACCCACCACTGTATTTGATGAATCAGATATGATGGAGACTGTATTGGAAAAATCATTTGCCACAAACACCTCCCCCTTGACAGAGTCATATGCCACACCATAAGGATTAACACCGACAGGGATGGTACCCACCACTGTATTTGATGAATCAGATATGATGGAGACTGTATCGACTCGATTGGTTACAAACACCTCCCCCTTACCAGAGTCGTATGCCACACCATAAGGATTAACACCGACAGGGATGGTACCCACCACTGTATTTGATGAATCAGATATGATGGAGACTGTACTGTCAAGATTATTAGTCACAAACACCTCCCCCTTGACAGAGTCATATGCAACACCAGTAGGCCCTGAACCAACAGGTACTGTTGTAAGAACATATTCAGCACTTGCAGTTTGTGCTAAGAGGAGGAAAAAAACAAGCACTGATATTGAAACAGCTATTTTTTTCATATTCGAGCATTCTTGAACTACAATACTTAACAAAGATTTCTACGCCACGATGAATCCTGTAAGGTTCGGAATTTCATAGGTCTGCATCCAGTCAACAAATAACTTACAAAACGACTTCACCTGATAAAGAGTAAAAATGGTTTATCCCAGATTTGAACCTAGAAACATTCTAGTTATCGTAAATCTTTAAGATCGATACGAATGTTATGATGTTGTGGATGTTATTACAGCATGTTTTTTGTCGCATTTTGTAGTTTTCAGAAAGATTCTTGGAGATTAGAATCGTGTATAAACTGGCCTTTCTTGATGTTTTACTGACTTTTACCTAGCGTTTACCTGCATTCTGCCACTATTCCTCCATATTTTTGCCCCTAAAATAGATGAAATACTTTCGTGCCTAAATTGAGGTTTTCAGCTAGTAAATTGAATCTTTTTTGTCCTGTTTTATCCCCAGAAACTCGTCAAGTTTGGTTTCAACCTCATAAGCTATAAGATCAATTGCGGTCCTCCCAAACCCATAATCAGAAAAGAACTTGGAATCAGATATCTTCTCAAGCAATAGTTCAAGTCTTTTTACAAATTTGGCATAGCTTGGCGTGACTCGCTTGCGCCTGTATATTGATACAAGTTTCATTGAACCAAGGGTGGCAAGTATCAGAACTACTGCATCACCGTAAACGTCTATCTTGTCTGTTATCTTACCCTTTCGTATTTTTCCAAGGCTTTGCATTACTTTTGATTCGATGGTATCGTACCTCTTTTCAAGTACGGATTCCTCAAGGTCAACTCTAGGATCATCTTTTTTGCCTTGTCTTACCAGATTCCAGATTCTCTGGTTCTTGACCTGTGTGAATGCAATATACCCTGAAGCTTCAAGAATCTGGCTATGCTCGTAAAATCTAGTCTTTCCAACTCCTGACAGTTTGATGAATTTTCTAGTATTGATAGTAGGATTTGCATCCAGTACTTTTACCAACTGTTTTTCATAGTAGTTCAATCCCATATTATACAAATCCCAGAACGTTCCCACATACAGGAACATTATATATTGGAACTAATAAAGATAATCATGACAGCTCAGGTTGATACATCGGATCTAGATTCACATGGCACAATAGTGGAAAGGGTAAATACTTCAAGTTCTCTTGTTATACCTGATGAGGACCGCATAATGCGGTCTGATGTGGGAAACAAAATGACAAAACAACTTCATCAAACAACTACTGCCAAACAAAAAACATCAAAAAAGCAAACCCTGCTTTGTAATCCAGACATCAAACGATGGTATGACAACACAGCAAGAGGAAGTCCGCTTACCGCAGAAGTAAGGCTAAGGCGGTTATCTCACTTTTGTGAGATAAATGGTATAACGCCTATGCAGTTTGCAAAACTAGCGCAAAAAGATCTTCGAGCTGCAACCAATCTAATACAAGATCATATCACATGGATGGAAGAAAAAAAGCACTCACCGGGATACATAGACAGCACTCTAATCGCCATGAAAGCTTGGTTGCGTCACTTTGACATCGAGGTAATACGCAAGATCAGGGTTAGATATGTAGACAGTACGCCAACGCTAGAAGGCGAGAGGGTTCCAGACCAGTCCGAGATAACAGAGATCTTCAACCGTGCATCGCTTCGCACCGCAGCTGCAATAGCGCTTATCTCAAAAGCAGGACTGAGGTTGCAGGTGTTAGGAAATCATGACGGAACAGATGGTCTGATACTTGGAGACATACCAGACATCTCAATTCAAGGATCGACTGCGGTATGCACAGCAAGACCTCCGATGATAACTGTACGAAGAACACTCTCAAAAACAAGACATCAGTACTATACATTTCTGACCGAGAATGGAACACGCAAGCTGCTCACCTACCTCAACGACAGAATTGCAAAAGGAGAGAAGCTTGGATCGGATTCCCCAGTCATTGCACCAAACACAAGCTACAAGATCCATCGTGGGAGAAATCAAGGAAAGAAATTCCTGCCTACAAAAAGGATTGCACATGAAATTCGAAAAACACTCAGACCTAGATTTTCGTGGCGACCATATGTACTAAGGGCATACTTTGACACACAGCTCCTCATGGCAGAATCAAGGGGAAAGATAGCGCATGACTTTCGTGTCTTCTTTATGGGACACAAGGGAAGCATGGAAGCAAAGTACACAACCAACAAGGGAATGTTGCCTCTTGAGCTGATAGAAGAGATGAAGCAGGCATTTGCACGATGCGAAGAATTTCTTGATTTGGAAATCAGAACGGAACAAAAAGAAACACAACATCAACAAAGTCAAATGGAGAATTTGCAACATCAACAAGCAACCCAGATAGTTGTCTCGATTGATCAAGTCGAGGAGCTAATCTGCAAAGGTTGGAAGCTTGTTACTGTCCTGCCGCAGGGAAAAGCAGTCTGCACCAACAGTGGCGGCGGAATCTAAACAGTCTGCACCAACAGATGTAGCGGGTCTAGTGGGATTTGAACCCACGACATAGGGATGTCTCCGAAAAGATCATAAGAGTCCCTCGCTCTACCTGGCTGAGCCATAGACCCGCAAAATAGCAAACGCTAATATCGTTATTTAAACTTGAGTTGAAAAATAAAGTAATTTAGTTTTTGGCTGTCTCGATTTGAGAATATTTTTCCAGTATTTTTGTCAATACTGTTGAAACTGGAGCATTGTTCATTTTCTCTTTTTCTTCCAAGAGTCTTCTGTATGCATCAAGTGTGATGTATACTGGAATTGAACCATTGCCTTCCAATAATCCCCTAACTTTGTACAAGGCAGTCTCCATTCCCTTCTCAGCAGTCTTTGCAAACTTGATCTTGTTGAGAATTCCACCCAGAGGACCAAATGGCATTTCATAGTTTACTGTCATGGTAACACGGGTTGATTTCTCACCCAGTTCCTTAAACTCGACTGAAATATTCCATGCTTTGAATGGTCCTTTGATCATTTTAGCGGCAATCTTTTGTTCTTGTACAAATTCAGTTGTCTCACAGTCCCACTCTAGTCTCTTGCCATCAAAGTCACCTATCACTCTAAAGGTTGTACCTACGCCCATTCCTGCTTTTACATCCATGGGAACTACGGTCATTCCTACTCGCTCTTCGAACTGGTCAGAAATGTGCTCTGGTCTTGCAAAGTATGTAAAAACGTTCACGGTCTTCTCTTTGATGTCAATTGATTTATTGACAGTGGTCATACAGTGGGCAATCTTTTCCAACTTGATTTAAAGCTTTTGTTAATTTCCAGAGATCGAAAGACTTTAGGAATAACTGAGGTACTTTTTGCTGATACTGATTTGCGTCTTATGGCGTTTAGGATCTAACAATATATTAAAGAAAAAGCCCCAGTAAAAAGAGATGGTTAATTTTCGATTTCTAGTTGCCATGTTTGCTTTAGTGTTGGTCCTCTCTCCCATGATACACTATGCAAGTGCTCATGAGGATCTAAACTCTGGTGACGAGTCGATAGGAAATTATGAAGTGCAGGTAGCAACAGACCCTGAGATCCCATCTGCAAACCATCCTTTCAAATTAAGTTTCAGAGTCTTAAATTACCATTCAGCTTCTAACCTGCTCAATTCATTTGACACCAAGCTAAGCGAGGTTGATCACTTTAGGATGGGAATTAGAATTTACTACAACAACGAGCTAGTATCAACAATTCCAGTCCAAGACTTCAAGGGTGGAGAGTGGTCTACTAGTTACATATTTCACGAATCTGGGAACCATGTTATGTTTGTTGATCTCTACGATGTTGGGTCTGGTGGACAGCCCCTGACATTTATTTACAATATCAGCGTGCTTGACATATTTGGTCCAATATTTGTGTATATCATCTCGGCAGGCGGCATGGGGTGCTTTGTCTTGCTTGGGTGGATAGTAATAACGAGAAGAAAAGTAAAGCCTAGGCACTAGCCTTTATTGTTGTACCGCGAGAGAGCTTGAACGCATAGATTGCAGTGAGCAGGGTCATTGCAAATAGCAATATGCCAATGCCATTGTGAATTGCAACTATTGTTGCCTTGAGTTGTGTGTTGATGACAATTGCACCAAGCACTATCTGGGATGTTGCAAAAACTGCTGCAAGCGTTCCAGTGATTCTAAGGTTCTTGTGAGAGCCTGCAACTTTCCAGCTTGCAACTGCAGTAGCTATTATCATGACACCAGTCATTGCAGCAATTAATCTATGAGTCCATTCTGTCAAGTATTCTGCAGAAGGTAAGAATCCGCTAGGGCATAGCGGCCATTGGGGACACGCAAGTCCCTGCCCGCTGGATTCAAGATATCCTCCAATGAACATTAGACAATAAAGAATTACCAAAGAAGCAAGTGCAAGATACTTGAAATACATTTATTTTTCTACGATAAAGTGTCCGTCCATTCCAAGTGCTGCATGTCCTGGGACAGTACATATGTAATGGTATAATCCTGGAGTACCTGCAACAAATGTTACAACACCACTATCTCCTGGCTTCATTGGACTATCTGCAGTCTTGTATGATGCATTCCAGACAATTTCGCTTGGATCGTTTGGATCTATCACTATGCCAAATGCGTGAAATACCTTGCTTGGGTTGCTCACGTTGATTGTAACTGTATCACCAGAGTGCACCGTAATGTCGGGGTTTGTTCCCGTGCCTCCCGTTCCGTTAAAGCCATATTTTGAAAAGTCAGAACTGACATCAAAAGCAAGTGAGAACGAATCTGTCTGTCCATTTGCTGCTGCAGTACCGCCAGTTCCTGCTGGTATGCTACTGGCTCCGCTTCCTCCTCCCACAACTATCTTGCCTTGCATGCCAAGTTCTCGGTGGCCTGGTACTGCGCAGATATAGTAG
>JBARDK010000108.1:0-30737 GCA_049795075.1 Nitrosotalea sp.
ATCCTGTTGTAGGCATGCTTGTCATAGAAATGATTAGCAGGGCAGTCAAGATATCAAACTGGATAAAGCAACTAACTCAGGCACTAATGTGTGTTGGATTTGGAATAGCATATCTTGTCATGCAAGCGGCTAACTGGCTGACTGCAGTCGTGTTGTTAGCTTTGGCAATTGCCCTGTTTTATCAAGCAAAACTATCAAAATTTAATCCACAAAAAGCTCACTACTGACCAAACTTGCCAAATACTCGTTTTATGAAGCTCTGTCTTCCAATCCCTTTTCTTCTCTGAACCTTGTTTTCTCCAAATTTTCTTGTTCTTATCTGGTGTAGCTTGACACATCTATGGTCTTCTGGCAATCTGTGCTCTGCACAAAACTTGTCGTTACAGTAATTGCATTGAAACGGAAGGTCTTGTTTTTCTCCACAATATGCGCAGTCAAACTGCTCCATGGTTTAGATCACACCTGATCCTAAATTAGTGTTAAGAAACAAAGTTAATTTCTATAATTATTGGAATTAATTGACAAAACTTATTACGCAATGCACACTGATGAAAAATGATTTTTAGTATGACAATAAAAGGTCAGGTTGCTGTAGTGACCGGTGCAAGCAGTGGGATTGGCTATGCCACCGCGTTATCAATAGCAAAGGCAGGAGCCAAAGTTGTTGTTGGTGCACGAAGAAAGGACCGACTAGAACAACTGCAAAAAGAAATTGAAAAAGTTGGGGGCGAATGTATTACTGTATCCTGTGATGTTACAAAACGCGGTGATTGCGATAATCTAATTGATGCTGCAATAAAAAAATGGGGCAGAGTGGACATTCTTGTCAACAATGCAGGCCTTATGCCGTTAAGCTTTGTCAAAAACCTCAAAGTTGATGAATGGGATCAAATGGTTGATGTAAACATCAAGGGTGTCTTGTATTGTACTGCTGCGACAATACCTCATATGCTAAAGCAAAATTCTGGTCACATTGTAAATATTTCATCAATTGCAGGAAGAGTGGTCTTCCCTGCAGGAAGTGTATATTGCGCAACAAAATATGCAGTCAGGGCATTTAGTGAAGGGCTGCGACAGGAGCTTTCTGCAAGAAATAACATTCGAGTTACAACAATAGAGCCTGGAGTAGTGGATACCGAACTTACAAATACGATTACTGATAAATCACTTGAAACATTTGTAAAATCTGCAAAGACCATGCAGGCACTCAAGTCAGAGGACATTGCAAATTCTATACTGTTTGCCATAGAATCGCCGCCACACATGAACGTAAACGAGATAACCATAAGGCCAACAACTCAAGAAAGATGATGAGTGGCGTTCTAGCATAAGACCAACGAACATAGTAATTTTGGGCGGGGGATTTGGCGGGCTTGCTGCTGCTAACGAGCTGCGTGAGAACCTTACTCAGGATACCAGAATTACAATAGTTGACAAAAAGGACTGGTTCATGATGGACCTAGTCAAACTTTGGATAATTGCAGGTTTGAGAGAATTTGAGACCTCAAAGAGACAACTTGAAACCGTTACAAAAAAGGGAATTGAATTTATCAATGAAGAAGCAGTCAAGATAGATCTTGAGAACAAAATTGTAAGAACAAGCTATCGCAGACTACACTATGATTATCTGATAATTGCATTAGGTGTTGAACTAGCGCCGGAGCAGATTCCAGGACTACAAGAAAACAGTTTGGTACTGTATGACCTAAATGACGTTCCAAAGATTCGAGATGCAATACGTCATATAAAATCAGGCAAGATATCTATAGCAATTACGGGCCTGCCATACAAATGTCCCCCAGCACCATATGAAGCAGCACTTTTGATAAGATCAGTTCTTGAAGAGACGGGGGCCAGCAATTCCATTCAGATGGACTTTTACAGCCCCACTCCTATCACCCTTCCAGCCGGAGGCCCTAAGGTAAGCGAGGAAATCTTGCAGATTTTAAAATTAAAGAATATAGAGTTTCACGGAAATCACAAGACGATATCTGTTGAACAAAACAAACTTAAATTTGAATCTGGAGAAGCAGACTTTGATTTACTGATTACCGTTCCCCCCCATAAGGTGCCTCTTGTCGCAGTTGATTGTGGGCTTGCGCAGCCAGGCAAGTTTATCGAAGTGAACAGAGACTGCAAGACAAAATCTGAAAATGTCTATGCTATAGGTGACGTAAATCAGATAATGGTAACAGACAAGATAGCAGTACCAAAAGCAGGAATATTTGCAGAGAATGAAGGAATAACTGTTGCAAGAAACATCATATCTAAAATCAAGAAAGAGCAAGAAGCTGCTACATTTGATGGCAAGGGCGGTTGTTTCTTGGAAACAGGAAAAAAGATTGCAGGGTACATTCGAGTTGACATGTATGCAACTCCATCTCCTCTAACTGAGCTAGATGCTCCATCATCTGATTATTTTGTAGAAAAAGAAAAGTTTGAAAAAGAACGACTTGAAAAGTGGCTGTAGTAATCAGGCCAAATTTTTGTACAAAAGTTAATCCTACCATTTAATAATTTCAACAATTCCCAGCAACTTGAGGGACCGTAGTCTAGCTTGGTATGATGCTAGCCTGGGGTGCTAGAGGTCGCCGGTTCAAGTCCGGCCGGTCCCACCATTTCTAGTGGATTTAAAATATGAAGAGCTTAATAGCAAAGCAGCCCAAAATATCTCATGAAAATTAAGCTACTCTTGATAGTGATAATTGTAGCTTTTTCCTTGACTGCAACCATGTTTACATTAACTGCTAATGCTGACACCTCTGTCATACCACAGTGGATTAAAAATAATGCAAAGTGGTGGTCAGAAGGCACAATAAGTGATGCCGATTTTCTAAAGGGAATACAGTATATGGTACAACAGGGAATAGTTCAAGTTCCAATCTCACAGGTTACTGCAACGAGCAATACTCCAAGTGACGATGATCGTGTTACATCAATAGTAGTACACTTTGACAACATTCAAAATAGTCCAAGCGGAGTAGGCCAAGAAATAACAATAAACTCATTTCAAAGGCTGGTTGGGTTTGCTCAAACAGTTCAAAACTATCGGGTTGCGTCCCATATCTCCAATATAGGATCTCAATTTCAACTTGTAGATTTGCCAAGTAAAGATAAAGCCCAATTTTATCAATTGATATCTACATCCATCCAGATTCTTGGAACCAATAACAACAACGATCAGACAAGCCCGCTTTTTGACACTAAGATTGATTTGATTACTGGTGATGGGACACTACTATACACACTTGAATATGATCAATGTCAAGTAAATGCATATTGGGTATATGACGACGGCAACAGACAAGATTACAGAATGGCCTCTGAGGATCAATCAGAATACAGGGAAGTTACAAATTTTATATGTCAGGGGTATCACCTAGATCTCCCGTCCAATAATATTGGGCCTAATGCCTATTCCCCATAAATTTCCACAAAGCCATCTGTCTCATGAGATTTTGTCATAATTTTTAATGCAGATGCTAGCTCTGATTTGTCAATCCATCTTTTGTAGAAAATTGTCATTTAGAAGGGACATGGGAAAAAGAAAGTTTGTCATAGACCTTGGCAGTGAGAAGATCGAAGTTGAGGGCCATCAACACAAAAACGTAGCCATCAAGTATCTCATGAAAAGGCGTAGATCGCTCTTGATGACACGAGATAAAGATAAGGTGGAAAAACTGTATGAGGCAGTACCAAAGACAATCTCAATTGTCGGGGGACATGTGACAAAGACCTACAAGGTAAACTGGGAACGAGAAGGCACAACAGAATTTGAGGGTTCCAGGTTCGTATTCACACTTGCAGAACTTGAAAACCCCGTACAAGAGATCGCGTGCTAGATTTTCTTTTCAGCTAAAAAATAGACCCATGTCAAGTTTCACACAGATTCTCTATAGATTGGAAACCCCAGAACATCATGGTACGCTTTAGGAACCATTGGTTTGCACTGGTACAACAAATCATTTGCAGCCTCATCAAGTACGTACGTTACTGCCCAATCATCTTCACTTCTAATCGATCTGCCAAACCCTTGCAATAGCTTCACTAACGTCTGAGACTTGTACCACAAGGGAAATTTCTGCATCTTGTCCTTGGTTCTCTTTTCACTCAAGTTAGGATATGGTGCCTTTGCTATAATCTGGAATCTAGATAGATCATCTTTCAAGTCAACACCTTCCCATAATGACGATGACAACAACACTCCATTTTCATCCATTGCATGCTGTTGAATCATCTCATCCTGCGTCATTCCATTCTCATTTCGACTGTGACAAATTCTAATCCTGCGTTTATTTTTCTCTGAAAGATTGTTTCGTATGTCTATGCATCGCTTCTCAGATGAAGTAAGTATGAGACCTCGTTCATTTTGATGCTGAGATAAAATCTCATCGATCTTTGATATCACAATGCGTTCATCATCCCAACTTGATGAATAACTAAGCTTTCTGACATTTAGAAAGTTGATTCTCCTCTTGTCAGGAGGAAATGGAGATTTTGGCGTATCCACAAATGCAACATCTGAAGGATCAAGTCCAGTATTTTCACAAAAGCTTGCCTTGTCAATTGTGGCAGACATGAAGACCTGCGTATCAACATCAAAGAATGTCTTGACATACTTTGAGATATCAAGAGGTTTGATGGATAATGATCTCAAGTTTCCCCTCTCATCAAAATATGGCTTGTTTATGACAAAGTTGTCCTTGTTTGATTCCAACTCTACTTTGGCGTTTGCCATCCTTTCGTAGCGTGATTCAAACCTTGCAAGCTGCATGTAATCCGGGTTTACCTGAAACGACCTGCTTTCCTGCAAATCTTTGATCTGTTTAGAGTATGATCCTGCAAGGTCATCCAGTAATTGTATGACAAGATCAACATCATCAAGTGAATAGCTCTTGATGTCAATCTCACATTCTATTATGTGCGTGTTATAGACATCAATGCCGATGAACTGGATTATCTGGTCTTCTATCTTGTGGGCCTCGTCAAAGACTGCAATTGGTTTGTTGATGTAATCAGCATATGCTTTTTTGCCAAACCTCATCAGCTGAAAATATGCAGCATAATTCCAGATGGAATGATCAGAAACTAACGCATGATACTTTTGTTCATAGTAGAAACAGGAAGGATTCTTGGAATTTGGTTCAATCTCGCCAATTCTAGGCTTGAACTTGCAAAACTCTTTGACCTCTTTTCCCTTGATTCTTACAGTCTCTTCACACAGTCCCTTCTCGCATGTTAATCCCTTTTGGATAGCTCTTTTGGTCTCTATCTTCGGTATTCCTTGATGCTCCATGAGTTTGAGGCATGCAAAATTAGATTTTCCCTTGACAGGGTTGAGGAACTTGAGGTCTTTTGAATACTGGTCCTGAAGCTGCTTTGAGGCCGTAATTACAAATGATTTTCCATAGTATCTTGCAAGTGTTGCAGCAATGAGAGATTTTCCAACCCCTGTTGGTGCCGATAGTACAACAATCTTGTATCCAGATTTTAGTTGTTCTTCTATAGAACGCAAGATGTCTTTCTGTATTTGCCTTGGTTCAAATTCTTCTGGAAAATGTGCTAGAACATTACTCATTTTTTCTCAGGTTTATGAAATCTTGCTGGATTGGTACCTAACTTAACTCATTGGAGTAGTTTTGTTATCTCAACAACCAAAAAGGAAGACTGGTTTCATTCTAGAATTCAATTGGTGTGGCATACTAATGGTCATTATTCCTAATAAGATCATCATCCGATCTTGTCAAACTTTTGTAGGCTTTTCCAGAGATACCAAGTAGCTATGCTCCTATACGGTCGCCACCTCTGACCAAGTCTTTCAACCTCATGTGGCTTTGGTAGCTCAGACAGTGAAAATGCCATCTGTACGCCTTTTCGTAATCCTAGGTCATGAATAGGTAAGACATCTTGTCTTCCAAGCGAGAAGATAAGAAACATCTCGGCAGTCCATCTACCAATACCTTTTACCTGTGTTAGATGTGCAATTACTTCCTCATCACTTGTCTTTGATAGAAACCTCATCTTGATTTTGCCTTGGCCTATCTTTCTTGCCAAATCCTTGATGTATTCTACCTTCATGCCAGAAAGTCCTGCTGAACGAAGTCTTGATTTTCTAGTAGCAAGAATCTCAGACGCAGTTGGAAACTTTGGATAAATGTCCTTGAACCTGCGAAAGATTGCATCAGCAGCCCTTGTCGCAAGTTGTTGTGATATTATGGATTCTACCAAGACTGCAAAGTGGAGATTTTTCTTCTTTAACGAATAATCTCCTACAGAATCAATGATCTTTCCTAGTATGGGGTCTCTTTTGAGAAACCTTACTCCCTCATGTACTGTCATATCAACTTGGTTCGGGATGTATGGTTACTATGGCATTTTTAATTTGGTTTTTTATCTTGTACTCTATTTCAGATACAATACCATGGACTTCTTCTATTGTAAGCTTACCGTCAAAGGAACAGTCAATGTCTACCTTGAAAATGTTTTGCAGCTGGAACGTAATTACTCGTCCAATTTTTTTAACACTTGGATATTCTTTGGTGATGTTAGCTACCTGTTCCTCAATTGTCAGATCCTCTACAGGAACACTTTTTGGAATCGATACATAGGGTTCAAGGTGAACTGTGATATGGTTTACGTTTTCAACTGATTTTTTTATCTGGACTTCAATCTCATCTGAGACTTTGTGAGCATCTTCAAGAGACATGTTTCGGTCAACCAATACGTGTAAGCTGATAAAGATCCCATCCTTTGTGGTGTAGCTTATGTTATGAATGCCCTCCACTCCTTGGACCGAAGAAGCGGCATTATTTATGATATAATCAATTGGTACGTCCTTCCAGGTGGGCTCAAAATGTACCGTGACCTTACTGTTTGCAATGTTATCCCTGATATTTTTTTCCACATTTGCACTTATCTTGTGAGCTTCTTCAAAACTTGAGGTGCCTTTCAAAGATATTGTAACTTCTGCAAAAATATCACTTCCAGATCTTCGTATCTTTACAGATTCTGTTTTCATGACTCCTTCGGTATCACTTACTATACCATGAACCGTTTTGACCATGCTTTCGGGTACGGCATCGGTAAGCTCCATTGCGTTTTTGTAGATGAGTTTCAGGCTCAATGCCGCAAGTAAAGCTCCCAGTATCAATGCAGCGACAAAGTCGCCTTGATAGAATCCCATCATGACAAGCACGATACCTACAAGGGCTACTGAGGTAGAACCTATGTCCATGAAGGCATGGTAAAAATCAACTCTCAGTGCTGAGCCTTCTGTTTTTTTCAATGCTCTGGCCAAAATGGCAATTCTGGCAAAATCTGAACATAGAGTGTAAACAGCAGCGCCTATTGCAAGTATACCTGGTAATACAGCCGGCCGCGGCTCTTGCAATCTTGAGATTGACTCAAAGATGAAAAAGCAAGCTATGATAAGTATGATAATGCCACCGATGAAACTTCCCATGGTCTCTATCTTTCCATGACCATACGTGTGTTCACGGTCGGGTGGCTTTGCAGCCCATCTTGCTGTCACAAGCAGTATTGCAGTAACCACGGAATCAAGCACTGCATGAATACTATCGGTAATCAGTGCCAAGCTGTTTGAAAAAATTCCAATAAAAATCTCTACCACAAAGGCAGACAGTATTATGCACAAAGAGAGTCTTAATGCATTTGTTTTGATGTTTTGCAAGCTCAAACTTTGTGCAACCCCAATACTCTTAGCACTTCATCAAAGTTTTCGCGGGACTGGACGTGTTTATATTTTTTCAAAGATTCAATCATATACTTTATGTCCGGGACCTTTATGATTTTTTTAACAATATTTGAAAGACCCGATCCAATGAAGATACCTTGAGTTGCAGAGGTTACATTGGATGTTCTCCTGTATACACTTGCACTTTCAAAATCAATTATGCATGGAGATCTTCCTATAATGACATGCTTGTGCAGGTAACTAAGCTCGCCATGATCAAGCTGAGCCATGTCTAAATTATGGCAATCCTCCAATACTTTACGTATTGTAGTTTTGAGTTTTGCAGCACTGCCCTTGCCCTTTAGCTCCTTTGCCCAATCAATTATCTTTTTTCCTTCCACATATTCCATTACTATGAAATTTTTGCTGCTATCTATTACTCTTGGACCCACACTTACTTTGTTTGCCAGCTTTAGAAATCTTGCTTCGCTTTGCATTTCTTCCCTGCTTGAATCTATTCGACGTATTTTCAAGGCCACCTTTTTTTTGCCTTGTTTGGCAATTACCACAACACCGACGTAGCCCTTGCCTAAGACAGGGATGTTATTTAGAATGGTGGGACCCTCAAATGATACACTCTTGATTCCAAGTTTTTTAAGCTCGGCAATTCTTCTTCCAAGTTCTTTTTTTGTAGCTTTTGGGTATCCTAAAACAAGGGAATATGGTTCCCTTCCAAGTTTACTTGTTGGTACTAAAAACGAGTCCATCAGTAGAGGTAAGCACAGCCAATGCCTTTTTAATGGATTTGCTTACGGGCTGGTCTCCGTAGAGTATCCTAAAGCCACGCTTGATGTCTGGTATGATACCGCTTGGCACGCCAGAGTTTGTCAAGTCCTTTCTTAAGAGAGATTCCAAGAACTTTTTGGCGTCATGGAATTCTCTTTCCTGCATGGACAAGACCTTTCCGTTGTCATCAACCCAGGTCAGAATATTCTTTGAATTTTTTGCAATGAAATGCTCCGAGTCTAACTTTCTGTATACATCAGGTCCATTTTTGACCATGAATTTTTCAATTACAGGTGAACCAAGAAGGAAGATCATAGCTGCTTCTGATTCTTCATCGGTCACTGCACTCTTGCGCAGAACATCAAACCCTCCAAGCTCAAGCTGACCTGTTAATGCTGTCGTGCTGCGTTTTATTTGTCCCCAAATTATATCAGGGCTTCGTCTTTTGTAGTTGAATTTTATAATTATTGTATTTTTCAGATTCTTTGCATTGAAATTTCTTTTCTTACCAGAAAAGAATGCAATTGAAGGTTTTTTGAGAAATGATCTAGCAGCTAGAATAAACTTTGCAACATTTTGGCCAGAGATTGCCGTACCAAGATTTCGGTTGCTGTCAACTGGGTCAATTAGTACAAGCGCTGTCTCAAATTTCTTTGCCGGGTTTCCTACTGTCTGACCTTGAACAAAGTTCGATGCAGCCTCTAAAACTCCCATAAATGTTCCATAGTGGTATACCAGAACCTCTGCCACGTATCCGCCAAAGCCCTCTGTAGCAATTTCTGCACCATAAATTCCTGTACCTCTTAGGAATTTTTTTAAAAGACGTACCTCGTTCTTTTTATTTTCATCAAATGTTTCCAAAATGAATCCTGTGTGAAATGAAGATCTGTCAGCTGCACTTTTCCATTGCCCTCTCTCAACATCATAGCACGGTACCACGTTTACTCGAGTCCCTTCCGCTCTTGCCTCTACATATGGATGCTCAGAGTATCTCACAAAGGGCCCGTATCTTTTCATGGAATCAAAGCCAATTTTCCTTCCAATATTCTCAAAGGTTTTCTCATCAGTATCGGTTTTTAGCTTGACAAATATGTCTAGGTCCATCTGTCCCTTAAGCCAGGTCCCCTTTGCATAAGAACCACCAAGTTCTACCGTTACAACCTGGGAATATTTGGAGGCCTCATCTCTTACCTGCTTTACTAGGGAATCTGCAAGTTTCTTCATCGTTTCCTCTTCCTTTTTTGTAGGAACAGAAATCTTTCTTGCCTGCTCTAAGATGCGAGTCATTGTGTCTTTATCACCTGTAAATCAGAATATATTGGCCCATTTGAAGTTAAGATACTTTTCTTGAACTTTAGCTCACAAATGACATCTTTTCCAAGGTTTACCTGCCTGTATTTTTCTATCTTTTTTGAAATATCATCTATCTTGTTCTTTACTCTAAATATGGTAAGATGGGGCTTGAATGGCTTGTCTGACTTGAATCCAAGAGGTTCGAGTTTTTTCTCGACCTGAGTTGCAAGTTCCACAAGTTGCTCAGAAGCGGCTTCATCCACACCAATCCAAATTACTCGAGGAAATTTTGGATTTGGAAATGCTCCAAGATGAATAAAACTCAATTCAATTGGTTCAAAGGTAATACTCGAAAGTGATTTTTTTACATCTTCTGCCATGTCATCAGTTATCTCTCCCAAGAAAAGCAATGTGAAATGCATGTTTTGTCTGTTGACTGGACTTGCCTTTATGTCAAAATCTTTCTGTAGGTTAGCTATTGCATCTAGTACGCCTTCACTGTGAACTTCTACTGCTACAAATGTACGCATAATAGAAATTCAGAATCCAGAGTCTATAATGATTTTCGGTAGCTTCATAGACTGGAGGGTCGAATTTGCGAATGTGACAAAGCTTATTGTCTGTTTGACAGGAATGCCTGGTGCTGGCAAGACTACCATAGCTGAGGCCCTAAGTTCAAAGGGATTTGACAAGATAACAATGGGAGATGCTGTAAGAGCAGAGGCAACAAGAAGAAAAATTGAGCCTACCGGTGCAAACTTGGGCAAACTCATGATTGATCTTCGAGAAAAGAACGGACCCGGTGCAGTAGCTGAGTTAATCAAAGATCAGATACTAAATTCAAGTTCAGATGTCGTGCTCGTTGATGGAGTAAGGTCGCTTGCAGAAGTTGAGGTATTAAAAAAAATTGGCACCGTAAAAGTTCTTGCAATACATGCATCAGGTGATACTAGATTCAAGTTCTTGACAGGACGAGGTAGATCTGATGCTCCATCAGACAGGGAAGATTTTACAAAAAGGGACTCTAGGGAAATTGGGGTTGGCATGAGTGAATCAATTGCCCTTGCTGATGAAACAATCTCTAATAACAATCTAACAATAGAACATCTTGTTAATACTGCATATGATATCATCAAAGGTTGGATAAAGTGAAAGTTCCTAATATTGCATGTAAGATAGAAACATACGCTGCGGTCAACCCATCAGAAGATCCGGAAAAGATCAAGGCTGCCGTATCTAATGTAATATTGGATACTGATTATCAATACAAGGATGGAAGCATAAAGGCAATCTCAAGAGATCTGCATTCTCTGTCAAAGATTCAGGAAACAATACAGAAACGTAGAGTAAACAAAGTATACCGAAGACAGATGCGATACAATACAAAAGGTGATACCACCTGGTTTTATCTCAACAAGCAGGCAGCATATGTAGATGTTATTGCTATTTGTGATGATGCAGAAGAGTCTCCCATGGGGCCAATCAAGATAATCATACACTGTAACGATCTGGAAAAAATAGTTGACTGGCTTGCTCCAGAATCTGTAGGCTAGAGTTTTACTAATTTACTCCCCGCAATTTCATACCAAAGCAGACTATCCTAATACTTGTATCTTGTAGAAACAATCACACAAGATACAATTTACGAAAAATTGCAACCTGATAAAATAGACTAGAATTGTTTGCAGAATAATTTGGAAAATGTAAAGGCGTGATCCTGTATAGGCAAAAGCATTCTCTTGCCACTTGCGCACCTTTGTGCACCTACTATGTACTGTTTTTCACAGGATCACGCAAATTCAGTCGATAGAATTTGCGTCTTTTCTCATGGATTATTATACGTCTTCATAATATTTAACAATTAGTCATAATTATTACAACTAAGTATAAGTTTTTCAATAATTCTTTGGTATATAGTAACAATTCAGTGAAAACATCGCTCCTTTTTTTGAATAATTTTTTACAATTTATCTCTGAAATACAGTAACAAGCTCAGGCAAGGCCTTTGCAGCTGATGAGCGGATCGAAATATCCATGGTTCCAGACATGGGAGTCTCTTCTGGATTCACTTCAATCACGATGGCTCCATTTTGCTGTGCATATACTGGTAAAAGATTTGCAGGAGATACAGCAAGTGAAGTGCCAACCACAATCATTACATCACAAGAGCTGGCCTGCTGCATTGCTGCATGCCACACATCCTGCGGTAGTGACTCTCCAAACCATACCACATCAGGTCTTAGAATATTTCCGCATTTACAAATTGGTGGGAGTTCAGAGAATCTTGTCATTATGGTATCTTTGAAATCACATACGGTGCATTTGATTGTAATAATACTACCATGAAGCTCGTAGACTTTGGTACTTCCAGCTCTCTGATGCAAGCCATCAATGTTTTGCGTCAACACATAAACAGGCTTATGTTTTTCAAGCTCGGCCATAGCAAGATGACCGGGATTTGGCTTTGCAGCAAGTATGTTTTTTCTTCTCTCTTCATACCATTCCCAGACAAGCTTTGGATCTTCGTAAAAGGCATCTATTGTAGCAAGCTTCATGGGATCATATTTTCGCCACAATCCGTCTTTACTCCTAAAGGTTGGAATGCCAGATTCTTGAGAAATTCCCGCACCGGTAACAAAGATTATCTTTTCTGCCTGCTTTAGCTTGTCGGATATTTGTTCCAACATGTCACTTGATCTCAATTTCCATGAGATCTTTTGCTGCAATCACGGAACCATGAACTGCCTTTGCCTCCTTTACCAGCTCTTCTGCATCATCATATCTTGCTGAGAAATGTGTCAGGATAAGATTTGAGACTCCGGCTCTTTTTGCAAGCTCGGCAGCTTCAACCGATGTTGAATGATAATTCTCTTTTGCCTTGTCACGCAATGTATCAGAATATGTGGAATCAAAGGTGATATAGTCACAGCCCTTGAAAAATTCCTCAAGCTTCTTTGTAGGTCTTGTATCTCCTGATATGCCTATTTTTCTACCGGGTCTTTTCCCATCCATTACATCAGATGGCTTGATTGTCGTCTCACCAACCTTTACCTCCTTGCCGCTTTGAAGCTCATGCCAAAGCTTTCCCTCAGGAACCCCTAATTGTTTGGCTTTATCAGGATAGAACTTGCCTGGTCTATCCTTCTCTGCAAAGAGGTATGAATAGGCTGGAATGGAGTGTTCTGCCTCACAAACATGAATTGCATATGCTGGATCATCAAAGACAGGACATTCCTTTATCCTGATAATTCTGACAGGAAAAGTAAGACCAAAGTTTAGTATCTTCAGGTTTGCTGCAAGAAATTCGTCAATTCCTAGCGGGCCAAATATGTCAAGTGATTCTGTTCTGTTTTGCAGTGACATTGTCTGCAGCAGGCCAAGAATCCCAACGCAATGGTCCCCATGTAAATGTGTAACAAAGATCTTCATCTTTTTATTCCATCCAAGCTTGGCCTTTTGAAATGCAACTTGGGCGCCTTCTCCTGCATCAAACATCAGGATCTCTTTATCCAGAACTAGGCAGATGCATGTCATGCCACGCTCCATTGTTGGTTGAGCAGCTGATGTACCCAAGAATACTAGCTTCATCTTACAGCAATCACTCTAGTCAGACTCTTGTGTCTAAAGATTTCGTATTTTTTTGCTTTGCCTAGCTCATCAACATCGAGACCTTTCTTGTATACAATAACAAGCTTCATTCTCTTTGGTACTATGGATAGAAAATCTTGGAGTATTCTTTTGGGTGATAGGGATGATTTTGATGCAATTCCATAAGGAACATCGGTTACTATGGCATCTATTTTGTCTTTGATTTTTTGTATATCATGATAGGTAGAGTTGACTATTTTGGAATCATACTTATTCTCTGCAAGATTCTTTTCTGCAATATTGCACATCTTTACATCAAAATCAATTCCTATGGAATGAATCCCCATAGATTCAGCTTCTAGTAATATTGTTCCAGTTCCACAAAAAGGATCGCAGATAGTTTTTCCTTCTTTTTGCTGCGACAAGTTAACCGTACATCTTGCAAGCTTCCAGTCAAGCTCGGTTGGGTACTTGATTGTCTTTCTGGGCCGTTCTTGTTCCATCATGCTTTCTGCATAGCCAAGATACCTCTTGTTATTGGTAATGATGAGATATACAGTAACTGAAGGGTTTGAGAGCGATACCTTGGAGTTCCACCTTTGCTTTAGTACTGCTCCTGTCTTGCCTTCCATCTGTACTTTGTTAATTTTTTTCGAAGATAGGTTGATGACCCTGCAAGCAAATGTCTTTGGTTTTGACAGATGCAATTTGGTCTCTAATAGATCATCCAAACTGCTTACTATGCTGCCACTGATTCTGACAAACGTGGCTCTTTTGGCAATTTTTTTCCATGGTACAGCAGACTTGATTATTACAAGTCTTGATTCTCTTGTCGATGTTGTTTTGGGGTCATAGCTCTTCGATATGGAAACTAGCTCGTCTTTTGCAAGTTCTGGCTGTTCCCCAGATAGTATGAAAAAGCTTTGCGGCATTCAGCTAATTGCCTTTGCAATTACAGGAGAGACATCAACAATGCCTGTCTTGCCAGGTATGGTATTGGTACTGACAATCTTTGTTACTCCGGCTTGCTTGATCTTTTTTTCTGCATCTCTCATTAAAAGAGCATGAGTACAGGTTGCGTATATCTTTCCACACTTTTGCTTCTTCAAATATTCTGCAGCCTTTACTATGCTGCCGCCAGTGCTTATCATGTCATCAACTAGAATCATGTCTCTTCCTTTTACATTATGATGATTTCCTTGTTTTATTGCAACCTCTCCTGTCCTTCTGTCTCTTTGTTTCTCTAATGCGATAAAGTCTATTCCAAGCAAGCGTGCAAAGTTTCTTGCTCGTTCTATTCCGCCAATATCTGGAGAGACCACTAGTGGACTTTTTAGCTTTAATTTCTTGAAATATTTTACAAGCTCTTCTATTGCAGATACATTTTTTGTAGGAATTTGAAATAGATTGAGTGCTACCATGCTGTGAATATCAACTATGATTATTCTCGTTGCTCCAACTGATTTGAACATCTTTGCCACAAGTGATATTGTGACAATCTCGCCTGGGAGAAATTCTCTGTCTTGTCTTGCATATCCAAGGTAGGGAATTACTGCATAGACTTGAGATGAATACCTTCTTGCCTGCGAGACAAGAGATAACGCACGAATAAGATTTGAATCAACGGGGGGATGAATGGACTGGACCACGATTATCTTTCCGCTTGGTTTTCCCTTCAGGGTTACCTTGCTTTCACCATCTGGAAAAACTCGCAGCTCGGAGGGTATGTATCTTGATTTTAACCTTGATGCTATCTTTCTTGCAAGCTGCTCAGATGACGTACCGCCTAAAACAGTAAATTTAGCCATCAAACTCCTCGAGCTGTGAGTTATTCTTAAGTTTTCAGTAAGTATCTGTGTAGTTGTGGTTTGAGTCCTATAAGGCCCAGACTCTTACAGATCTGTGAACCCTGTAAGACTCTCTCGATTCTTAATCTTCAGTAACTTCAAATGAAAAAATTCCATTGGCAGAGGAATATCCTTCTTTGCTAGTACTAACATCTACCTCAAACGTTCCTGGATCAGAACTGTTACCTATCATCCATGAAAAGATATACTGACCATTAGAATCTGTAGTGCCGTCAAAGTACTTTGTTGTTTCACCAGATGCATATGTCACATTAACTGAAACATCGGCATTACTTACGGGATTTGTTCCATCTGTAACTATTACCGTCATTGATTTGACGTTACCACGTGCAATAGTATCTAGCCCTTGCATCTCAACATGTAATGATCCCACCAGACGGGATGAATTTGTATTCTGGTAGGTTTGTACAGGCTGATCTCCGTCAGGATCGTTTTGAGTGTCAAAGTTAGACGAGGTACCAGTATTCTGGTTAATCTCTAACCAGTATTTGACCCAGTTTGTAGCTATCTCATTTTGTGCAGTCTTGAGATCTATTGCCCCAGAGCATACTTGTTCATGAAGATAGTTCTCTAGAGTATCCTTGTCATACGAATTTGGAGTCGTATAATGAGGCTCAGGCCAGAGGTTCCTAACATCTGCAGGTGCACCGCCAATCTCAAGAGGAATTAGATGATCCAGTTCATAATTGCTTGCAGAATCTGTATATCCATAGGCGTCCATGAGCTTGAATTTCAATGGCTCAGTATAGGAAACCGGCGGTCTCACTGATGATGCATATCCACTAACACATATGGTAGAATCAATGTTATCTTGCGTAACTTGTGGGTCCGCTGCTCCAGGGGTACAGATTGGATCAGGTAAAACGCCATTGTCAAGAGCGTTGCATGAAGTGGGTACTACTGATACTGGTTCATTTGTTTGGTTAGTTTGAGTGGACATATTCTCAGTCTGATTTACAGGTTGCACAATGCTTACCTGAATTATGCCGGCCTGCACAAGATACTGCATCCCTTTTACAAACTCTGAATCATCAACTTGACCTTCTGACCACCACTTGGCAGTGTTCTTTACCCATGATGGAATTTGGTTAGAGTTTTGTAGGTTTCCTCCTGGAGTAATTGGAATTTTGATTATTCCATTCTCGACCATATATTGAATTCCTTTGACAAAATCAGAATCGCCTATCTGGCCGCTAGCCCACCAACCTGCATTATTCTTGATCCACTGAGGAATTACGGGACCAGACGTAATAGCAGGAGATCCATCAGCAAACGCTGTTTGTGTTATTCCAGTCATGGATATTGCAACAGTTAGAACAACTAGTGTAAGGTATTGATTGCTCACTAAAAGTAAATAATCAGACATGGATAAAACCTGTTTTAACGAAAATTAAGAAATGGAAATTAGTATAATTATTGTTAAACAGTCCTACTTCCGACCAGTACTCACGCTTGGGTAGGGTATAACTAACCCCGTAGCAGCATACTCAATCTTGGCATGGCGAAATAAGTCAGCGTAGCCACAAGAATGCTCACGTAGACGAGATTGCTCGCGAACAACGACCAAGAATCCAGTTAACACTATTAGTTAGAAAATAAAATGAAAATCATGGCAAATCGTATTGTTTCCTTTCTTCCTAGTGCAACAGAAATACTATACGAGCTAGGCGTAGGAGATCAGGTACTAGCTGTTACTCACGAGTGCAACTATCCAGTAGAGGCCAAATCAAAACCCAAAGTAATCCATTCCTCATTTGATCCCCAAAAGATGACAAGCAAAGAAATAGACAATAAAGTAGTCGAGCTGGTGCAGGCAAAAAAAGACATCTATGTGCTAGACGAGCAGGTACTAAAGAAAGCAAACCCAGACCTAATCGTTGCACAAGGAATCTGTGAGGTATGTTCTCCTTATACCAAAGAGATCAACAGAGCAGTCTCAATACTGCAAGGCAAGCCAGAAGTTCTAATCTTAGATCCAAGAAACCTCAGTGACATACTTGATAATATAATTGAGGTTGGCAAAAAAGTAGGAAAATTCAGTGAATCACAAGCTTTTGTTTATGACCTGAGGGCTAGAATCAAAATTATACAACACAGACAGAAAATTGGACAACCCCATGTTCTCTGTATTGAATGGATTGACCCGCTGTTTACTGCGGGCCATTGGGTTCCACAGATGGTAGAACTGGCAGGAGGAATAAACGGAATTAGTGTAACAGGTGATCAGTCAAGAAGAATGGAGCTAGATGAGATTGTCAAGTTTGACCCAGACATAATCGTGCTTATGCCATGCGGCTTTGATGTAAACCGAATCATGCAAGAGTATGAAAAACTTGCAGACAAGGAGAAATGGAGATCATTGAAAGCAGTAAAACAAGGCCAAGTTTATGCAGTAAATGCAAACGAATACTTTAGCAAACCAGGACCAAGAACCGTAGTAGGACTTGAGATCTTGGCAAAGATAATCAATCCGGATACGTTCAAAGATTTACAGGTTCCAAAGAATTCGATCCAGAAAATAGAATTTGAATTATAAAAATGCCCTGACATCCTCATTTGGGTAGATATGAGGATGTGAGCGACTCCAAATGCTTGGTAGCATTTGCTTGCCATGTCTTTTATTTATCTTGAATCAACCTTTTACTTTCTTATTCTAAGGTTTGATAATATCATGAGCCTATTGAATCTCTTGGTGAATTTTTCCCAAATCGTAAATGCTCATTTGATCTTTTTTAGAATGAATTTTGGAAAACTTGTTGATCTGAAAACTGTTCTGGTTTCTACACAAAATAACCAAAGATTTACGCATAGAATGTAGAGAAAAGCTAAATCAACTAGCATTTATTTTTGATGAGATTTTCAGGATCGTATACGATTTTCTTAGACCTTAATGTGATAAGGAATGCTCTAACAACTTGTTCTTTCTTGTCGCAACTAGTTCGTCTAAAGACATTCGCCCATCTTTTTTCAGCATTTGCTGTATGAACCTATCAAAAGTTCCTTCATCAAATATCTGCCATCCCCATTTCTGAATATCAAGGTCATATGACTTGTAATTCTCAATTATATCTCCAAACCATGCCCTGTACAGGTCTTCTTCCTTCCTTGCTTGTTCTAAGTTATTGAAAAACTTTAATTCTATCCAGTCTATGTCGCCATTTGCTCTTGCAGAGAAATCGCAATATGGGGCATCATCTAGATATTTTTTCATCTCTTCGACTCTCTCAAGAAAGTCTCGTGGTGATGTAAATTTGACGGTAACAAGACGAGACACTGTCATGTTCACTGTTTTAGGGTCTACAATTGTCGTGTAACCCAAAATGACCTTATCTTTCTCAAGCTTTGCGATTCTTTTTCCTACCCCTCGCTCCGACATCTTTATTCCCTTGTCTTCAAGTCTCTTTACGATATTTCGTGCAGAGATTCTCCCATTTGTAATGAGCATATTTAGAACTTGCCTATCAATCTCGTCCATTGTGCCATATTGGAGAAATTATAAGATACGTTACAGAGTTCAAAACTTGAACTAAAATTGTCAAAAAGTTCAACAAGTGAACAAAGAGAGATCCAAAAGTTAGGGCGATTCTAAATAGCACTATGACATATCTACATCAGAAATAAAATGACCACACAAAACATCCAAACAAGACAAGACGGCGCCTCTACAACCCAAAAGAAATTGGTTGTAATTGGCTTGGCAGTATTGCCAATAGCTCTAGCCGCATACAGCAACAACGGGATCTCTGTACAGGGGATTTTATCCATGCTATCAAGCGGAGTATTCCCAATAGGATTTACTTTGCTTTCATGGGGTCTTGCTGCAAAAATAGGGCTTAAACTGAGAAAGTAAGCTCTAGGACTTATTTTCTTATCTTTTTTGTTTTTCAAATTCTGGGAGCATTTTGAATTAGTAATGTAAATTTCTATGTGGGTAATTTTTTATCTAAAAAAGGTCAAATGAGCATCCTCTGTCTTTACCCCCAATTGGGGCACGGCTGTAATAGATTGGACGCATTTGTATTCAAACGGATACAAAAAATTACAAATTAGGAGATATATCAGATATGTCAATGGATCTAGTATTTTCTGACATTCATGCAGACATTCATGCTCTAGATACTATACTTGGTATGGCGTCAAGTCTAGAGTTTACAAAAAAGTATGGTACTTTTTCAAGAATAATAAATCTGGGAGATGTTATTGAAAGGGGAACCCATCCAAAAGAGGTCCTTTCCAGATTAAAGTCACTTGAGACAAACTATTCACTTTTTTCTGTAATGGGAAACCATGATGAAGCATTTTTGTATAATAGGTTGGTAGGCGGAAGCTCGATTGAAAGCATTGATGCACATACAAAACTAAATTCAGAAGATATCTCCTTTTTCAAAGAAAACGGTGATGGAACATTTGGAAACCAAGAATTTATCGATAAAAAATATGGTCTTTTTTGCGTCCATGGAGGTCCACTTGACCCAGAAAAAATAAAGCCAAAAAATACCCCAAACGAGGAATCTTGGCTGTATCAAAAGTCTTGGCAGAGGCTAACAGAAGAAGACTTTGAGTTCTTCACTTATTCTGGATATCATTACAAGGCCTCCTCTGCTTTTGACGAGGCTAAAAAATATGTGAAAAACCATATCATTCTGTGTGGTCATCAACATAAAGAGGAAATAATAATGCAGGACAATCACATTCATAGTCTTTATCCAGTCTTGAAATCAGTAAAGGAAAAGCTCTCAGGTCACATTCTTGAGAGTAAGGAAATTGAAATTAACTCTTCTAACAATTATCTCATCAGATTGGGTATTGGTGGGCCTGAAGGTCACTATGTAAAAGATTCCGAGGTTCCTCATTTTGCGATTGTTCAATATGATCCAAAGAGGGTAATTTTGTTTACAGTATATACCCGACACTAGGATGGATAAACTATGAGTGCCACAGAGATACTAAGAAACGACCATAAACAGATCCACCGGCTAGAAAAAATTGTCATGCAATGTTCTGCCAAGCTTTACGCAGGAGATGACATTCCATTTCTTGACATGGAAAAAATGGTAGCAATAATGTCCGAGTTTTTGGATGCAATACATTATTCCCGGGAAGAAGATGCGTATTTTCCCTGTGTATCTAGTTATGGTTCTCTAAAAGACGAGATCAGGGCATTTATGATAGAACACGAGTTTTCACGCAGGATTGCAAATAACATTGCAAAGCATTTACAAAAATGGAAAGAAGGAGAAGACAACAGAGAGCCTATTGCAAGATTTCTCAAGGCTTATGCTGTTTATCTAAATGATCACATGACAAAAGAGGAGCGGTTCTTTGACCAGGCTGAAGATCAAGTCCTATCACAAGAAGAAGAAAAAATGATGTACGAAGAGTTTCGTGCAGTTACTGCTGTTACAACAAGGATCCATGAAATGGTACGGTCACTGGATTATCTGGAACAGACAGCTTGGATGAAAAACTAGGATTCTTCAAAGACTGACTTTATTTTAGGATAGAACAAGACTTGAGTTTCTTCAAGTTTGTATTTTTGTTGCATGAATGCCATACAAATCCACAATTATTATATATCATCACCATAGTATGCAAACTATACATACCATTATAACAAATATTGTCAATCTCCGAGTGCACATTGCTCCAGTAGGCTTTGAGATTGACAGAATTGCGATTGCTGCAAAGCAGATGAAGGCAGACAGAGTCTGGCTTTTGATGCATGGTGAGCCGACAAAGGATAGGGCCCAAGGTTACATGGAAAAGATAAGAGCGCAATTGAGAAAGGAAAAGATCGAAGTTCACGTAGAATATTCGGATAGATTTGATCTCTTTAAGATACTCAAATCAGTTAGAGAAATTGTAGAAAAAGAGAAAGACAATGATATCTTTGTAAACTGTTCTTCCGGTTCAAAAATTCAGGCAATTGCGTGCATGATGGCATGTATGATGTTTCAAGGAAAGACAAAGCTTACTCCATACTATGCAGAGCCAGAAAGTTATGCTAGTGTAAAGGGAGAACAACTTTCTTCAGGATTAAAGACGGTGGTAAAGCTACCTGCATATGAAATTCATACACCAAAACCAGTATTGGTTCAAGCACTAAAAATAATAAAACAAAATGGTGGTAAAATAACAAAAAAGGAAATGGCTAGACTTGCAGAGGAAAAAAAGCTAATTGTGATAAATGCAAAAGAGGAAAACTTTCAGCAAGCTAGGTTTGCAAGCCTCGACAAAAATATAATACAACCGCTTTTAAATGAATGGAAGTTCGTTGAGATTGAAAGGATAGGGAGAACTCGTTGGATAAAGATTACACCAGAAGGGAATGGTGCAGTCGAATTTCTTATCTAGATCCTCTTGTGGCAAGCTCGGGTTTTAAGGTCCAGACAACCCCCATTGCGATGAAGGGAATCGAAACTATTGCTGCAATCTCTAGGTATACTTTGTACTGTTCTGGGTGTTGAGGATCAGGATTTGACCACAAAAATGGCACTGGTAAAGCTGCAGCAAACCAGACTATAGCTAACGTAATGATTATCTTAAGTGATTGTTTTCTCTTGGCGTCCATGTCATAAGTAAGAGGTAGTTCTATTAATTTGATATGGCTGATTTACTTTGTTGCTGCTCCGCCATCTACTGGCAAAATTGCTCCTGTAATCCATGATGAATCCTCCGATGCAAAGTATAGTATGGCCTTTGCAACATCTTCTGGATTGCCAATCCTTCCTATTGGGTGTTCAGCTATTACCATGGCTCTATCTGTTTCTGTTCTAAGATAGGGTTCTGTCATGTCTGTCTCAACTACACCTGGACAGATACAATTTACGCGAATCTTGTACTTGGCATATTCTATTGCCCAAGCCTTTGTTAGATGTATTAAGGCAGCCTTTGTGGCTGAATACGAATCAGCTTCAAAATTTTCAAATGATTTGAGCCCAGCGTCTGATGAGATATTTATGATACATCCTCCATTTTTCATCATGTGTGGAATGACTGCCTTTGTAAAACGAAATTGCCCTGTCAGGTTTGTGTCAATTATCTCATTCCATTCTTCTTCAGTGGTTTCATGTAACGGCTTTACATCTGGAAATATTCCTGCATTGTTTACCAATATGTCTATCTTACCAAATTTATCCAGAGTTTTTTTTACAACGCTTTCAACATCGTCCTTTCTTCTAATATTTCCTACAAGACCAACTACTCCTAGTTCTTTGGCTGCTGACTGAAGTCTTGTATTATTTTTTGCTGTGATCACAACATCTGCTCCCTCTTGCAAAAAGATTGGCCGTCGCTTTTCCTATGCCCCTACTACCTCCTGTAATGGTCATACAACTTTTCCAGAAAATTTCATCTTTTTACATCTTAGAGTTTTATTCCGAATGTTATGTGTCTATTTAGAACAAAGTTTACACCTGATGCAATCACTATCGAGATAAGCGCCGCCAGAAGATAATACAAATGTGTTTTATCCACAAACAGATAGTTGAATCCAAGTTGAATTAACATACCAATAATGCTTATTCCAATGAACTTGACATACATGAAAACTGTTGACTGCTTTACCGCCGTATCATTGAAGGTCCAAGCTTTATTCAGAAAGAAGTTTGTTGTCATGGATATGTATATTGCAATTGCGGAAGAAACAAGATACCATAATCCAACATATTCTTTTAGAGCATACAAAATCCCAAGATTTACTAATACTCCACTTGCTCCAACTACATAATACTTGAACGCGTGTTTAGCAAAAAGCGAAACTCTACCAGTCCCATCATGTTCGCCTATTGCCATTAAAGCTCTTCAATATTATGTGTATTAATAAATCCTGAATCTTTTTTTCGGTTCATCATTGAACTAAATCATAATTGAATTGTTAGACTGTTTCTAAATTCTTGTAAATACTGTATGAATGGTTTATGCGACTGTATATTGTTCTGTCTTCTTTTTCAAATATTTTTCATAATTATAATTAAAAATATTAAAAAATACCTATAAAGCGATAAATACTTTGAGCTTCTATAGAAATTAATGCAGAAGGATGTAAAATCTACTGCCTAGAGAGCGTGGCTTCGCAGACCTTAATATGAATCCACTTTGTGGATTGTAAGAGGTAATCTCTGTAAGTCTGCGGTGATGGCCACGCCCCATTGTTTTACAATAATTTTATTGATGAACAGTTAGATTCTTAGATAATTCGATGTTTGTCTTTTCGATAAATTTTCAATTGTGATTGATAGTGCAACTAATTATCACAAGATTATTTTTCAAGATCAACCAAGTTGTAATCAAGAAACTAGAATTAATTTTAAAAAATTTAGAGTTTTAAGGATTCCTTTAATCCCTTGTATCTATTTCGAATTGTTACTTCGGTTACTCCAGCAGCTTGTGCCACATCTTTTTGTGTTTTATTTTCTCCATTCATTACGCAAGAAAGATACAGTGCTGCAGCTGCAAGTCCCATTGGATCTTTACCAGCAGAAATTTCAATCTCCGCTGCATCTTTTAGAATTTGTAGCGCCTTTCGTTTTGTCTTTTCACTTAATCCAGCTTTACTTGCAATTCTTGCTACACATTTTATTGGATCAACCACAGGCATCTTGAGATCCAGTTCTCTGAGCAAAAGTCTGTAGCATCGTGCCACGTCCTTTCTCTTAATGTTGATTCCACTTGCGACGTCAGTTAAAGTTCTTGGCGTCTCGGTATCTCTACATGCTGCGTAAAGTGCAGCAGCTACAAGTCCAGGAATTGATCTTCCTCTGACAAGGCCTTTATCAAGTGCCTTTCGATAGATGTAAGCAGTTTTTTCTATTACTGCATCTGATAACGCAAGCTTGTCTTTTAGTCTATCAAGCTCACTGAAAGCTTGTCTAAAGTTTCTATCTACTGGTTCATGAACTTGACTTCTACTGTCCCACGTTCTGAGTCGTTCAATGGTACTCTTCATTGATGCAGAAAGCGGTTTTCCTGATGCATCTTTGTCGGCAGGACCAATTATTGTAGCTAGTCCCATATCATGCATTGCAAGCGATGTTGGGGTTCCTGTTCTACTTCGGTCTTCGTGCTCTTCTTTGGAAAATGATCTCCACTCTGGGCCAGATTCCTCAACACGTTCTGTCATAACAAATCCGCATCCACCGCAAAACATTTCACCTGTGGTGCTATCTGTAACCATTGGACCTTTTCCACAACGAGGGCAACGTCCGCCAGAACCAAAGGATTCACGAGTCATACGATATCTTATAAGAATTTCGGTTAACATAAATAAAAAGGTTTAACTATAAGTGAAATTGGTAAAATTAGAAGAGTTTTCTAATAAAGTTATATATTCTATATTATTGTATTGGATTAATTGTAAAAACTTGAATTACAATGTTCTAATATCATAAAGTGAAAATCTAATTCCAGTCTTCGTATTATCAATTTTTTGTAACTTGATATTTTGGAAATGATTTTTTATTTTTGAAAAACATTTTTTTGACTATATTTTTCAAAAAATATTTTTATCTCATCTTTTTTTAGAGACAGAAAAATTTTCAAAAAATTTGGCAACTTTCTTGTTGTCAGAGCGATTCAACCAAAACCTTAAATACGTTAGTTTTGGATGACAGGCAATAAATAAAATGGAAAAATGTCCACTTTGCTGTGAATCACAGCCATCAAGCAACGCGCTCGCGATTCACATACAGAAGATCCACCCGCAGAGAAGTATTGCAATTCAAGTAATGCAATAGGTTTCTGCAGTGGGGTTAAAACGTAGGATATGTCCAATATAGGTTATCCAAAAATTTTGATTTTTTAATTATATCGAAAACCACGCATTGCCTATGCTTATACAAAGTTTTGTTAGCTAAATTTAGCATACTGTGAATCACATTTTACACCTGAAATTAATAACAGATTTTATCAGTCGTATCCATGACAACGTTTGCTAATAATTGGCAAAGGCCACAGACACCAAGTATTAATGAAAGAATTAATGATACAATAAGACCAAAAGGTCCTCTGAAGCCAAGAATGGAACAAGCGGTAAAAAGACTTCAGGCCCAAACTGGAAAACTTGACGGAATGCTTACAAAATTAAAACAAAGAGATGAAAAGTTATTCAAAAGAATTGTAGTTGCCACTCAACAGCACGATACTACTGCTAGTAGAGTTTTATCAAAAGAGTTAGCTGAGGTCAGGAAAGTTACCAAGCTCCTAGGAAACGCCAGAATTGCACTTGAACAAATCGAGCTTAGACTAAGTACCTTCCACGATCTAGGAGATACGGTCAGTACAATCATGCCAACAATCGGCTTGATGAAGAGCCTAAGATCATCTCTTGTACAGTTCATGCCAGAAGCAGATCGTGAGCTAGCAGGAATGACTGATATGCTCGGAGGATTAATGACGGATACATTCCATGGCGGAGAATTTGGAATCGATTCTGGAGTTTCAGACGAGGAATCAGAGAAGATCATTCAAGAGGCTGCAGCAGTTGCAGAGGCAGCTGTCAATGACAAGTTGCCTTCAACGCCTGCCGACAGTCAATCATCTTCTACACGATATATCTAGACAATCTTGTGAGTTAGCCAGTTACAAGCAACCCACAAAAGCATCATTCCAGTCCCAGCACTGTTAACTCCCAGATATTTTTCTTCAAAACCTTGTCGTATACTTTTGAAAAAGATGCCCGAACTTGAATGCTAAAAATAGAAAATTCAATAACTAGTAGACGATGAAATAATTGCCAGGTGTTTACCACCAACAAATCTCCGATCATTATAGAAAATTGTAGTTTAGTTTGTTGTAATTGGGAAAAATTCTATCATGCAGACGTGTGTGATTCACACGTCATGTGAGAATGCACAGCATTCAAAGACATGACGACCATTGTCGTCACTTCCTTGGATTTCTCCTTTGGTACTTCTGCGGAGGGATTTGACCCTGACCGTATCACATGTTTGCTGCATGATGCCTGTCTTGGGAGGATTTCCTTTGGCAGGGATAATTAATACGTGTGCAAATTATTTAAGTATTGTGAATAATTTCATAGTTGAAATCTCAATTTTTTTTAAGATAAATCAAGTTGTTGCATACAAACGGCAAATTTTTTGAAAATTATCGATGAAAGCTTTTATGATCCAGTCACGTAAAGGCGGTTGTGACAAAAGACGGGGACATTTACCAACTAATTTACGAATCTAATCTGGACAGTAAACTGGAGCAGATTTTAATTGGACTGATGAAAGACAATCCCTCTCCTAAAATTGAGATAACCATTCGAAAGTTTTTACTTTATGTACAGCATTCTACAGAAAACTTTTGGACTATCTATTATAATGCAAAAACCTATCAGGAAAAACTAGACTGTTATTATCAGTTCTCAAAGAACCAATGTCTTGCAACGGAGGTACTAATGAGAGATCTTAATTCATTGTCATCCGAAGAAGAAATAAAGGAAAATCTGAATAGCATTATGAAAGAAGGTTTTACTTTCTAGCTGAAAGAAGATTCTGACTTGGGTCTAGCATCTTTGAATTTCTCTATCTTATTGCCTTCTTCGTTTACTACTCTGTCTATACTCAATAACTTTTCGCGCAGGTTGTTGATAATTGCGGCAACATCATCTGCCTCTCTTTCAACATTGCTTCTCTTTTGTTGCAGGGTCTTTATTCCCAGTTTTTCTTCTTCTATATACTGACCAACCTTAACCAATTTCTCCTTGAGATTCTTAATATCTACAGATTCGTCTTCTATACTCTTTTCTAAATTTGTCCTCTTATCTTTCAAATTCTTGATCATTAGACCCACATAATCGATTGTCTCCTCAAGCTTATTTCGCTTATCCATGAGGGCTCCAATTCCTATATCTTCTCCAGTACTCATTGTTCTTTGTTGCATAGGTTCCGGTATTTTTACCTGTTCAGAAGGCTTGGGATTAGGTTGTTCAATAACATTAGAGGTTTTCTCTGGTTCAATTTTTTGGGGTTGATATTGTGTGGTTTCAGCTATAACGCTTTCTTCTTCCTTTTTAGTGGAATCTGGTTCAAGCTCATCCTTTTTCTTTCGGAACTTTTCAAACATATTGCTTATAACTACTGTAATGTATAATATATAAAAAGTTAATAGATGATAGAATTGCTTAGATTATTTACTAAAGTGGAGAAAGGGCCCTCTTTTAGGCATGATTTAGCGATCAGGTTAGTTTAAACCAAGATATATTTAGAATCAAGTTCTTTTGCTTTTCGTTAATTGAAAAAGAATAATCATAAGATAAATCTACTTCCCATCGTAGAGGATATCCTAGAACTAGATCCAATGATGCGGTTTGCTGCAATTATAGATCTTAAAGGGAACATATCAGAAGCCATAATGAAAGAAGGTAAAACGTCCCTCAAGTCACAAAAAGAGGAAGAACACTTTTGTAAACAAGTAGCCATAAGAAGAAAGATCCGAAAGCAATTTGACAAGAGTTTAGGTTTTGTCAACTATGTACATATAGAACGCCAAAAGGTTACGCAGGTAGTTGTCTATCCAAAACACAAAACAGTCTATGTTACCATGGAACCAAACATGAATATGGCAAGAAAGTTGGAAATTATAGAGAATATAAAAAAGAAAACTAGTAATTTGTAAGAAATCAGAAACGTCGTCCGTCGCCTCCGAATATTCGACCTCCACCGTATCCTCTATTTCCCCAATCCTTGTCTTGGGCTCTTGCCAAAACCAGAGTCGTTAAAGCTCTACTGTCGCACCTACCTTTGTTATCAAACCTACAATAGTACCATACAAAATCTGTTCAAATAATTCTAAAAATATACCATCGATGGTACTCTCCCCCGCTTCGTAAATACCTAATTTTAGGCCATTTCAGAGTATGAAACACCTGTTCCGCTAGGTGTTCCGCTGTGATATTTCATGCTGTCCCTGATAAAACATCCATACTATAAGATGCCCATGTCAAAACAACAATACAGGTCAGAAATGGGCATCATCGCTGATATCCTAGGTGTAACCATGGATGGTGGGATACAAGGAGTAATAGTCTCTGCTATTTCCAGAAGAGCAAATCTCTCTCACTACGCAGTCTTGGAGAAGTGCCAGAAGTTGATAGATGCAGGCTTGGTAGAATCAATAAAAGATGACAGAAACCGACTATTTAAGATCACAGAGAAAGGCATCAGATTCTTTCAGGAATTCCAGAGGTTTCAGGGTGTAGTTCAGGGACTTAACCTAAGGTATTAGTAGAATGTACCAGAAAACTTTGGTGACCCCAACAGAAGCGCAAGCGGAAGCAATGCTTTTTGTAAGGATTACCTATATCTTGACAGCGATGGTAAGGGCTCCAATAATTGCTGTCTGCCTTCTTTTGCTTGTTTTTTCTTCCTGTATTCAGTATGCACTAAGCACTGCCAAGGTGCTTGAATTTACTATTTACACTGATGGTACCACCCACGTCTTTTATCAAACCGATGTTGACCAACAATCCCCTGATTTCATACTTGGCTTGTATGGTAACACCACCGATAACTTTGTTGTACAAGATCAGAATGGAACATTACTTTCAAGCAAAATGAATACAAATAATGTCGATGTTGAAACTCTCGGAGCATCTGCGATCAAAGTTGACTACGACACTCCCGATCTTGTATCAAAGAGTGGAAAGACTTGGGCATTTCATGTAAATTCTCTTGCTGATTATTCTGTACTCTTGCCTGCAAATACTGTAATTGTAGGTATGAGCACGACCCCGTCAGATTTGCAGGTTGTGAATGGTCAATCCCTTATTTCATTTCCAAGTGGTCCTGTAGATATTAGTTACATATTTGGCGTATTAGGCACAAGCCAGACCGCAACTTTAGCAATTCAACATACTCAAGATTTCATAAGTACAGTAAATTCTGAGGGCATAAAGACTCCTCTTGCTTCTGAAAAACTTGCTGAAGCAAATACAGCTTTTAATGAAGGAAGATATTCTGACGCAGAAGCGTTGGCCAATGATGCCAAGAACTTAGCCATTCAGGAACAACAAACGGCTCTTTCTACAAAACAAACTGGAGACAGCAATAATACTGGTCCAATTTCAACTGGAAACAATAATGATACTATTCCAATTTTAGCTGTAGGTGGTGCTGCAGCAGTGACTGCCATGTTTATTATATTGAAAAGATCTAGAATAACAAAGGAAGTACCTGTACCTCAGATTCCACATAGTAACTATGTACCTCCAGATAAAGAAGCAATATTTAGACTCAAACCAGAACTACGTCAGGAAGACAAAGACATTGTAGTGTTTATCTCTGAAAAGGGCGGAAGAGTTTTTGAAAGTGAACTTCGCAAGAAATTCCTTCTACCACGTACTACAACATGGCGAGCAGTAAAACGATTAGAACGAGAAGGAATTGTTGAAATAGAAAAAGTAGACCAGCAGAATCTCATAAAATTGCGAAAAGTTGAGGAGGGTCAGGAATGAAAACACTGTCGTTATTTCTTTTGATACTGGTTGGAGCCATGATATTTGGTATCCCAAGCCAATCCTATGCCGATCCACAATTCGATACTTTACTCAATATTGCTACTCAAGCAAGAGATAATCTCAGCATAACAATATCCCAAATTAGTAATGTGCCTGATGAGATTAACCAACTCTACAATCAAGGTTCCAATGAAACTGATGCGCTAGCAGAGGCAATAAATCAAAATGATACTAATTCAGCTAAACAACATTTTCTTACTGCTATGAAATTCTTCCAAGAAACAAATGATCAGATAAACTCACTTAATGCAACATCATCATCAAATGATCAGCAAAAAACGGAGATGATAATACAACTGAGAGGGGAGATAGCTAGACTAGAGAATATGGGAAGCCTTCTAAAATCCATTGCATCAGAAAATAATATAGATATTAATTTTACAAACTTTGATGAAATGATTCAGAGCACCAATCAAGATCTTGATTCTGGAAACTCTACTGATGCATCAAAGCAATTACAAAATGCTAACGACTTTGTTGTTGCAACACATAACTCTCTAACTAATATTGCACAAGAGAGAATCTCTGAAAGGGAGAAAAATTTTGCTGAAAACCAAATTGTACAACTAAATAATACTAGTCAACTTAATGCCACACAAAATGTCATACCTGTGAATTCGTCTCATGCTACACCTATTACAAACAATTCTAACATCATAGCACCTATTACAAACAACTCTAACATTACTACAAAAAGTAATCCCAGAGATATGGTTGCAGAACTCAAACAGTTAGTATCGGAGGGTAAAGTAGACCAAGCAATAAATCTGATAAAGATAATTCAAGCTTATCAAAAAGCTCAGTTAACTGAGAAATCTGCAGAGATGTCTTCACCTGCAAACTTTACTGTACCCATTACACCACAGCCCACACTATCTACCAACCCAATTGTACCCAATACACCACCATCCACTCCAACATCTCCAACTTCACCTACAAACTCAACTGTACCCAATACACCACCATCCACTCCAACATCTCCAACTTC
>JBARDK010000109.1:0-2296 GCA_049795075.1 Nitrosotalea sp.
GCTTAGGTGTTTTGCCATGTCTTGCTGATTGCCGTAAATTGTAGTGAATCCGTCTATGCTTAATTTTACATTGGTTGGGTTTGAATGTAAGATAAATTTGTATTTTAGCTTGATATGATCCTCTTCACTTTCAACCTCATCTATTGAGGCCTCGATATCATATTTGATAAAGGAGCAATGTTCGTCTTTTAGCTTCGTCACTAAAAATGAATTTATGTCCACCTTCTGCTGCATATCCTATCTAAGAGTGTCACGACTTAACATCCTGTCTGTAGTTTGATAGTACATATCACATATGATTAGACACGCTCCAAAACGTATTCTCATGAATGACATTAAAAATGAGCTAGGCCAGCATATGAAGGAAGTTAGTACTTCAAAGGTAAACAACGAAAATTTTACTCTGAACATACAGATGTCAAAATTAAAGAAAAATAACCATGCTCTCTCAAAAAACTATGACCTCAAAAGATATCTGGATTCTTCCAAATTTTCGTTTGCACCAGAGATTGTGGAGCTAATACCAAAAGATACTCCGCCATACCTTGATAACGGAGAACGTTATGTTGAAAGAATTGCAAGATCATTGGCATTTTTCAAGCAGTGTGCTCTGATTGGTCCTAGCGGTACAGGCAAAACCCACATTGTCTATCTTGTAGCCGAGCTAGCTAGTTTGCCTCTCTGGGAGATAAATTGCGGGTTGCAAACATCAGTCTTTGATCTCTTTGGAAGATACGTAGGTCTTGGAAAAGAAAACTGGATTGACGGATTGATTACTTCATGGTGTAGATATGGAGGAATACTGTATCTGGATGAGGCCAACATGATGAAGCAGGATATTGCTACTAGGCTCAACCCAATCTTAGATCAGAGAGGCCATATGGTCTTGACTGAAAAGGACAATGAAATAATCCAGCGCCACAATGATGCGTTTTTGATAATAAGCATGAACCCGGTTTCCTCAGAATTTGCGGGAACAAAGCCAATCAATGCTGCCATGAGGAGAAGAATGAGTGTCTGGTTGAATTTTGACTACATGAGTGTTGGCCAAAAAATTGACGAAAAAGAAATTGATCTTGTGGAAAAGAAAGCAGAAGTAAGTAGAAGCGATGCTGAAAAAATAGTAAAGATTGGAGCAGAACTAAGAAAACAATACAAATCAGGTGAGATTCCTTACGGTCCGTCTGTCGGTGACATGATAAACTGGGCTAAACTGATACACGATGGCACTCCGTTGAATGAGGCAGCAGAAGAGACAATAATTGCACTTACAAGTGATGATCTTGAAGTTCAAAACATGGTAAGAAAGATAGTTCATAAAGTAGTTCAAGTTTGACTCTAGAAACGAATGCGGGTTTTTTTGGATATGTGTATGATGTCTTCTGCGAGTTTGCGCAGAAAAGACCTGAATTAATTGATCTGAAATTTTCAAGAAAAGTCAATTATCCATCAATCAATCGTTTACCAGAGATATCAGTTACGATGCCTTTGCCAAGATTCAAAGATGGCTTGTTTTTTTTCGAAGGTCTTGTGTTTGAAGATACACCAGAGCAGCGATGCAATCTTTGGTCGCTTTTTCTAGCATCAATTTATCATCTTGCATCGCATGCAGCCATTTCAAAATACTCTGTATATGACAAATGGATGAAAAACAAAACATATGATGCATGTATTAGAGTAATAGACTTTATTGAGGACTCTATTGTTGAAAAATATCTTGCATCCACTCATCCTGAAATCTGGAAGAATATAATGGAGGTAAATGACAAGCTTGTTTTACTCGAGAATAATGTGTCTAGAATAGACAAGGGCTACAAAACAATTGTCCCCAAAGCATGTAGTACTAAAGACTATGAGATGCTAGAAAAAATAAAATCATCGCTAAAACAGATGGGAGATGAGACTGATTATGAGCATAAAGTCTTGGAAATTGCGGATTTTCTCTACAAAAATCGTCAATTATTGCCTAAAACTACCTTGTCATACTGCGAACATGACAATGACAAGAACATAATTTCCACTGAAAAAAGTGTCATTGAGTTTGAGATTGATGATGAATTTAAGGAAATTGCATTTGAGCTAGATGAATTATGGGAAACAAACGAGCGGACAAGGATTAGGCTGCTTAGAAAATATGTCAAACATTTGAAAGGTCTTCATTTTGATTCCATAGTTCTGTCCCCAGAAAATTTCCATGAATTTTCACAAATAAAAGAGAAAATACTTCCTATGCTGCGGAGGATTCGTCAACAGATAAGAATGATTGTAAATGTCACCGATTCTCCAAAAACAGATC
>JBARDK010000110.1:0-7475 GCA_049795075.1 Nitrosotalea sp.
ACAGTTTTCTTGACATATTGATAGACAGGTAATGGCAGTGGAAGAGATCCTTTCTGTAAAAAATCTAAAGAAATACTTTGTAAAAGGAGGGTTTTCACGACAAAAGAAGACAGCAAGAGCAGTTGACGACATATCATTTTCAATAAAGAGCGGTCAGACATTTGTCCTTGCTGGCGAATCCGGATCTGGCAAGACAACAATCGCTCGTTTGATATTGAGGGCAATAGAACCAGAGTCAGGCGAGATAATTTTTGACGGGGTAAAAATAACCAATGGCGCATCAAGTCTCAGAAAGATAAGGACAGAATGTCAGATGATACATCAGGACCCTTATGCGTCAATAGATCCTAGAATGAAAATTTTCGATATAGTAAGGGAGCCGCTAGACATACACAATATAGGCAAATCAAGTGAGAGAAAAGATTTAGTTTTTGAGGCACTAAGAGACGTGAAATTAGAGCCCGAGGAGATTGCTTCAAAATATCCACACATGTTATCAGGAGGTCAAAGACAACGCGTTGCCATTGCTAGATCAATCGTAACTAAACCCAAGTTGATCATAGCTGATGAGCCAGTTTCAATGCTTGATGTATCAGTCAGGGTTGGAATTTTAGAATTGATGAAAGAATTGCAAAACAAACAGGGTATCTCATTTTTGTACATAACGCATGATCTCTCCACTGCAAGATACGTAGGTCATGTGATTTCCATATTATATCTTGGCAAGATTGTTGAAACTGGCCCCATTAGTGATGTATTGTTACACCCAAGACATCCATATACACAAGCACTCATGGATTCCATTTCGGAGCCAAATCCAGACAACTTGCAAAAAGAGAAAAAAATTCGCATCAATAATCCCATCGAGGTTGATGTCTACCAAGGATGTAGATTCAGAGCAAGATGTCCATATGCTATTGAAAAATGTAAACAAGAGCCAGATCTTGAACCCGTGGGGGATCAGAGGTCTGTTGCGTGTTTTGTAAAGATAAACTAGTTTGCAACTTCTTGCGACATATTAGAAATTCTATGTGACACAACATGTGACACACCGTTTCTTGGAAACACACCGTAGATCAATTTTGCCTTTTGCACTACAGAATCCTTCAATGACACCATTATGATCTGGCTTCCCCCAGACTTATCTTCAAGTATCTTAGCTAGTCTTTCTGTGTTTAGTGCATCCAAGTGAGCGTCAACTTCATCAAGAAGATAAAATGGAGATGGCTTCAGTTTTTGAAGAGCAAGTAGGAACGTAATTGCAGCAAGAGTCTTTTCTCCACCACTAATTGATGTTGATTCTCTTTTTGGTTTATTTGGAAATTGTACCAAATATGAAATTCCTGATGTGAATACGTCATCTTCATTTTGAATCTCAAGCCAGGCATTTCCTCCTGTCATCTTGCTGAAGATTTCGCGAATATCCTTATCGACCTTGTCGTAAGATTCCAAAAATGTTTGCCTCTTATCCTTATCTATTTCTTCAATGAATTTTACAATAGAGTTCCTTTCAGACTCTAGCTCATTCTTTCGTGTGGACATTGAACGATACCCATCTGAGACCTCAACATATGTCTCAGGCGCCCTTGTGTTAAGAGAGCCAGACATCTTTCTCTTCTCAGATTCTAGTTCTACAAGAATTTCATCGACATTGAATGATTCAAGTAAAGTATCATAACCATATGAAAGAAGGGTTTTGCGGATTCTTTCTTCATTTTCGCTAAGATCCTTAATATCACGCAAGATGGAATCTGATTGTCTTTCCATCCCATTGATTTCTTTTGTGAGTGTTCTCTCAGATTCATAAAGATTCTTCAGTTTGATATCATATTCTTTGAGTGTCGATACCGAAGTACCAGATGTAGCTATCAGCTGTTGTTCTTTTTCCCTCAATGATACAAGCAAGACATCAACGCTTTCCTTTTCCTTCGATGATGTCTTTGATTGCACCTCAAGATCGTGTTTTTCGTGGTTTAGCGAAGATTGTTCTTCTGACAAGCGTCGCATGTTTGCCTTGTGCGAGTTTTCCTCATTGGCAAGTTCGGTAAGTCCTGTACTTAGTTCACGAAATTCAGTAGAAATGGTGCTTTGCGCACTCAACAAAGTGGCCTTTTTCTCATTTAACGAAGAGATCGCGGTAGCAATTCTTGCCTGTTCTTCTTCAGCATAATTTTCTCTAGTTAGCGATATTCGTTCTTCTAAAGATGCGATATAGGACTCTGTCTTTGAGAGTTCAACTAGAATGTTCTCTTCTCTGCGCCTAAGCTGCAGTATTCTTGACGAGATCTGGTCTAGAGATACAGATATTGTCTTAAATTTTGATCTCACGTCTGTAAGGTTCAGGTCCACGTTAGCAAGTCCTGTCTCAGAAGAGTGATACCTGCCGTCCAGATTTCTTGTTATTCTTTCAATTTTCTTTAATTGTCCGCTCTTGTTTTGAATGAATTTCTTTAACAGTTCAAGAGATTGCACTAGCCCATCTACCGAAGTACTAAGAAGAATTATCTTTGTAAGATTGGAAACCTTGGAATTCATGTCTACAATTACTGCACTTGCATCTGCCTCAAAGAAATGGCCATCAAGTGTGACTGCTTTGTATCCTTTTTTCGATAATGCGTAAGCTGCTTCTTTGGAAGAGGCAAGGCCTATACTTCCAAAAATAAAGTTTTTGAGTGACTCTAGTTTTTCGTCGCATTTTATGAAATCTGAAATGACTCCAAGTATTCCTTCCTCTTGTGTTATGGTTGCCTTGGAATTAGATACAGCATCTAAGGGGATAATCCTAATTTTTGGAAGTTTCTTCTGCTGAGCAAATTCAGCAATTCCAAGAAGAGTGGCAAAGTCGTTTACAACAAGTGCTTTTAGCCAATCAGAACCTACTGATAATATCGCTCTTTCATATTGTTTATCCCAAGAAAGCAATTCATAAACAAGACCTTGAATCCCCAACCTCTTAGAATCTTCTTTGAGCTTTGCAATAGAATAATCTTCGTGCATTACTTCTTTTACAACTTTTATTTTCGCGCCATATTGATCAGCAGCCTTGCTTGCCTTTTCAAAAATCAATGTAGTTTCTTCAATATCTTTTTCTATCTTTGTACGTTTATCACGCAAGTCTGACAGTCTGGATTTCAGCTCATTAATGGCCAACTCATGGCCTGTTCTCACTTGCCTGAGCTTTTGTTCAAGATCGAGTAGTTTTTCTTTTTCGTCTGATAATGCTTTTGTCTTAAGTGAGTTTTGATCAACTTTGCTTTGAATGTCTAAATGTTCTTGTTCTAGTTTTGAACTGGAAAGCTTTGCATCATTTAATGTACTAGTAAGATTTCTTACCTTTTCATCAGTTTTGATTTTGTTACTTGTAACCTGAGACTGTTGTCTGAGGATTTGATTAATTTCAGAATCAACTGATGCAAGTTCCGTATTGATGTTCTTTTTTGACTCATTGATAACGTTGATAGAATTTTTCAGTTCTACAATTTGAGATTCTAAAATGGAACGTTTTTCATGTATGCCGGTTAGATCAGTTTGAATTTCTGGCAGCCTGGTTTCGATTTGTGCCATTCTTCTTGCATTGGTAACCAATTTACTATTTGCCGATTCGGACTGGTGCATTGCGGCAGAAAGTTCAGAATCGATTGAAGCCTTTGCAATGTTGTATGCGTTAACCTCTTCCATGAACTTTTGTTTCTCTTCTTCGAGTTTCTTTATCTCATCTCTTAACTGTCCACGCTGTTCATCGAGTTTTTTGTATTCAGATTGGATGGCGTTAAGACTCCTCTCCTTTGACACCTTTTGAGTATCAATGTCTCTGAGATTATTTGAGGCTTGAATGGCATAAAGTCTCTTTAGTTCTCGATCTAGGAAATCATATCTGAGTTGGTTATTTCGTTCCTCTTCTAGTTCATCAATGCGCTTCTTTATCTCATCCATTCTGGCTAGTGCAATCTCAAGTCTTCTGTCTGCTTCGTCCAGTTGTTTTAATGCCTCGGTCTTTTTCTCATCAAAATATGCAAGTCCTATAATATCCTCAATTATTCTTCTTCGCTCTTCTGAGTTAAACTCTGAAATTCTAGTAATTGTACCCTGTTGTACAATATTCAATTTGTGAATGCCGCAGTTTGCTATCTCTAAAAGATCTAAAATGTGATTTCTTAGTACCTTTTTTTGGTTTAGATAATAGATGTTCTCACCTGATTCGTCCATCTCCCTTGTGATTGTTACCGTATTCGAGTCAACGGGGATCTTTCGATCCGAGTTATCAAAGTGACAGCTTACTCGTGCTATCTTTGCGCCATGGTGCGCATTATCCACATCATGTAACAGCGAACGTAATTTGTCCACCCTCATAATCTTTGGTGCGTTCTCGCCTAAAGCAAACGAGATTGCATCCAAAATGTTGCTTTTACCAGATCCATTAGCACCTGAGATGGCTACAAGACCAGGTTCAAAGTTAACTAACGTGTTCTTATATCCAAATGATTTGAACCCAAAGATCTCTAGCTTACGTATATGTACCAATGAAGTCGGTGGTTTGACATCTGAAATAACAGATTATTGACAAGTTTCATTGACTATGCTAACAATAATTGCAATGTGTAGCTATTTCTCTCGCTTGCCTTCCACAAATTCTGCAAAGGCCTTCATTGCCTCAGTGTATGGCATTTGTATTGGCGGATGTTTGAAGCAGTAAGATGAGATGCTTGTCATTGGTCCTGAAAGCTTTCTGTCTAGCGCTATCTTTAATCCTCGTATAGCGTCGATCATTATTCCCGCGCTGTTATATGCATCAATTACCTTGAGCTTTAAATCGAGTTTAATTGGTATCTTGCCAAAGTATTTGCCTTCGATGTTAATGTAACAAATCTTCTCATTATCAATAAAGTCAACATAGTCACTTGGGCCTATTCTCATTGGTATATCATAGTCTGCCATTGCCTTTACTGCACTTGTCTTGCTTATTCTCTTGTCTTCAAGTCGCTCTTCATCAAGCATATTGTAAAAATCCATATCTCCGCCTATGTTCAGCTGATATGTACCATCGATTAATACACCCCTATCTACGAAAAGTTTCACTAGTGTTTTGTGAACTACAGTAGCACCGAGTTGACTCATTACATCATCTCCAGCAAGAGGGAGCTTCTTTTCTGCAAACATTTGCTGCCATTTTGGTTCTGACGCAATAAACACTGGAATTGCATTAAGAAACCCGATACCAGCCTCAAGTGCTTGGCTTGCATAATGCCTTACAGCTTCTGTACTTCCGACAGGAAGATAGTTCACAAGCATTTCAGCCCCAGTATCCTGCAATACCTTTTTGACGTTGACCTCTGGTTCTTGAGAAGGTGTAACTATCCGACTAAGGTGTCTTCCTAGACCGTCCTTTGTTGGTCCTCGTTGGACTGTTATTCCAGTACGCGGAACTTCGGCAACAGTGATAGTATTGTTCGGTCTTGCATATATCGCCTCTGAGATATCTTTTCCAACCTTTGTATCTGCCACATCAAACGCCGCCACCACTTCGATATCCCCTGGTTCGTATCCTCCCAAGTTGTAAGCAGTCAGTCCTATAACATCATGAGGATTATCTGAATAATATTTTGCGCCTTGAATAAGCGCAGAAGCACAATTGCCTACACCGGCTATAGCAATCTTGATCTTCTTTCCCAACTTAATCGATAGTTACCAAATTATACCTACATATTAATTACTTGCAATTTGCAAGTGCAGAGGATTTTATATCCGAGACTTGATTCCAGACATGTGATAAATTCTGGCAGACCGGTAAAGGATATCTCGATAAAAAAAGATGACGCCATCGGCGTTATTTTTGAACAAATGTCAAGGTCTGGGGGTTTTGAGTCAAGAAATCTAGCAGATGGGCTAAACATTCTATCTTCAATGATAGAAGACAAGGACTGTTTGAAATTTTTATCCTTTGTTGGAGCGATTGTATCCACAGGCCTTAGAGGAGTAATTACTGACATGGTAAAGAACAAAATGTGTGACGTAGTCATAACTACTTGTGGCGCTCTTGACCATGACATTGCAAGACATTATTCAAATTATTTAGAAGGATCTTTTACTCTTGATGATAGTGAATTAGCGGATAAAGAAATTCACAGACTTGGAAATGTTCTGGTACCATTGAAAAGTTACGGCCCCCTAATTGAAGAAAAAGTTCAAGCATTTTTACAAAAAGAATATGCTAGTGGGAAAAAAGAAATGTCAACACATGATGTCTGTAAAGCAATAGGTTCCAATCTTGGCGAAGACTCTTTCCTATACTGGGCAAACAAGAACAACATACCTGTAATAGTTCCGGGAATAATGGACGGTGCAGTAGGCAGTCAGATTTGGATGTTTACACAAAAACACAATGATTTCAGACTGAATGTCGTTGCTGACGGAGATTTGTTATCAGGCCTAATCTTCAAGGCAAAAAAATCTGGCGCTTTAATGATAGGCGGCGGGATCTCAAAACATCACACATTATGGTGGAATCAATATCGAGGGGGATTAGATTATGCAGTGTATATTACAACTGGGCAAGAGTTCGATGGCAGTCTAAGTGGCGCACTTGTAAGGGAAGCAATCTCGTGGGGAAAGGTAACCCAAGATGCAAAACAGACAACCATACATGCAGAGGCAACTACAATTCTACCATTTCTATATTTGGCACTGCTTTCCAAGATCAAATAGTATAGATATTTTTTTGATAAATCTCTTTGAAACCTAGTTTCAGATAGAAATCAAGCAATCCATCCCGTTGATATGTTTCAAGCATAAGTAACTCCAGATTGCGCCTCTTTACTTCATTGAGAGCAAAATCAATCAGAGAAACGGCAAGACCCTTCTTTCTCATGTTGGGTATAGTTCCAAGACAATAAAGTCCTAATATTGAATTTTTTTCATATAGAGCCACGCAGGAACTAATCGAGTCGTCAACGTAATACCTTATCGAAGGAATTGATTTTTTTACTATGCCATCTACAGATGTGAGCCAATCATTACAATCATATGCAAGACAGAACGTTTTTGACCATAACATGGAATCATCACTAGATATCATATGCACTTTTGGGATTCTTGACGAATCGGACACTTTTGTAAAAACATGTTGAACATCATAGAGTCTGAAATTTTTCTTGAGTAGATTTTCTTCAAGTTCAGGATTATTCAATGTATAAACATACGGAGTTGTGCCATTTTTAGCAAAGAGTGTCAGTGCATCATCTAATATTTCGTTATTAACACAGGTTATGTTTGTGAGTTTGTCAAAAAAAATGTCATTTGAAAGATCTGGATTAAAAAAGAATGTGCCGCATTTGAGAGTTACCGAACTTGCCCACAGACCCGTGAAAGAGTACCCTATTTCTTCTAGTCGTGATATCAGATTATTATTCCCAATACTTGACATATTCGTTGAAAATCATTATAGCCTATATTACTTCCTGCAATTACTTTGGAACAAA
>JBARDK010000111.1:0-3941 GCA_049795075.1 Nitrosotalea sp.
TGGCGGAGGTAGTATAGCAGGGTCTACCACAATAGAGTGGGATTCACAATACAAAGAAGGTAACATAATGTGGAAGGTTCCACGCCTTATCAGATTAAATGACAACATTGTAATCAGAGAAGATGAGATTGCCGTCTTTTTCAGAGACGGAAAGGTCTTGACTTATTTTGATAAACCAAACAGATATGCCCTTACCGATTTTAATGCGCCAATAGTTGGCGGTCTTTTAAAATTCTTCACCGGGGTGCAACAAGCAGCAGAAGTCTACTATTTACAAAACAGATACATTGACGGCAAATTCGGTTCAGCAGAACCATACCAGTTTGTTGATCCTGTCTTTGGAATAGTAAATCTTAGAATATTTGGAGAGTTTAGATGGAAGATATCACAACCTGAGAACTTTATCAATCAATTCATTGGAACGTTTGCAGTCCAGACCTCAGACGACATTGAGACAAGGCTCAAGCAACAGATGGTTCTTCTTGTGTTCAACGCAATAGGAAAGATGAAAGACAATGGTTTGAAAATTACCGACATTGCCACCAATCTTCAAAACATTGAACAGATAGTACTTGCCAATGCACCAACTAACTTTGGACAGTATGGAATAGAAATCAACAAGATATCAGGCATTACAATCAGTCTACCAGAAGAGGTTCAAAAGGCAATTAACACACGGTCAGAAATGTCAGTACTTGGAGTCAATTACATGCAGTACCAAGCAGGTCAGGCAATGACAGATGCTGCAAAGAATCAAGGAGGCGTAGCAGGTTTAGGAGCTGGCCTAGGAGTAGGATTTGGGGCAGGCTCCGGAATAGGGTATGCCATGGCAGGTCAGATGGGACAAGGAATGTACCAGCCGCCAATGAAACAGTGCCCAAAATGCAGCATGATGATGCCTGTCTCTAACAGTTTCTGCCCAAATTGCGGTTCAAGTCAGCAACAAGTACAACAACCAAAACCACAAGAAGGAATTTTATGTCCACAATGTGGCACTCATATTGCCACTGATTCCAAGTTCTGCTCCAGTTGCGGCAAGCCGCTAAAGACAGGTTAGGAGAAAAATTATGTATTGTATGAAATGCGACACACAACTTCCAGATGATGCGACTTTTTGTATGAAGTGCGGTTCAAAACAACAGTCTCAAGTATCCCAAGCACCTCAAACAACCCAGCCCGCTCAGGCAACTACAAGTCAAACTCAGAGCGAAGTAAAAGAGATCAAATGCCCAAGTTGTGGTGCACCTATCGCTCCAAAATTTGGCGAGATGGTGATAACATGTGAATATTGTGGCAGTAGTGTAACTTTAGAAAATTCGGGTTGGAAAAACATAGCAAAGCACACGATGCTTCCAATCACCATAACCGACAAGGATGACATCACAGAAAGACTCCACAAGATGATGGACAAGGGTCTGCTTCATAGACATTTGCAGGAAACTTCAACTTTGGAAGAGATTAACTTGAGCATGGTTCCTTATTGGATAATTCCAGTTACCGCACGAACTAATCTTGTTGCAATAGATATTGCTGCAGAGGTAGGAAGCATAGCTACAACAGCTGCCTTGTTTGGCGTCATGGGTGGAGCCATGGGAGGAGGAGGTTTTGGCGGAAGAAGAGGAGGAATGGGAGTTGGCATGATGGATGGCATGATGATGGGAAGCATGTTAGGTGGAGGTGGAATGATGGGTTCTGCAAATACAAAAAAAGCATATACAGTTGACGCAAATTACAACTGCCCCGTAATTGCACTCAAGGCACTAACAATGTACCAGCCGCACGATTATGAATTTGCACTTGATGGAAGAATTGATTTTGAACCCAAAAAGATTCCAAAATCAGTCAAAGTTCTAAATGGAGATGTAAATGAGGATTCTGCCAAGAACCAAGCCAAGACAATAGCGGATCAATTACAGTCAGAGAAGGCACACTCCAAATATCACATGATACAACAAATGCAGACAGAGGAAGATGTTGCAAGCGGTGAACTTTTGCATGCCCCAATCTGGTTTGCAAAATACGACCACAAAGGGAAAAAGATAATCTTGGTTATAGATGCTAATTCCGGTGCTGCGATAAACAGCATAGGACTCTAAGTCTATTATTTGCTGAGAAAATACGCCTTTACCGAATCTAGCGTATCATGAACTGGCCTAACATGACCAAACTCATCCATGGTAGTATCATGAATCTCAAGTATCTTTCGCTTGTTATCTGGTTCGTCCTTTAGAAGTACTATCATGTCCTCCAGTCTATCAGCTAACTTGGGTTGATCCTCAGATTCTACTTGATTGAGAGCTTTGATGTCATCCTGATCTAAGATATCACCACGTGGTGCTGCTTTAGAGAGCACACGAATCATGGATTCTACTTTGGAAATTGTTTCATCAGAGTTTGTAGGATTCATTTTCTTACTACCCTTCGGGTTTTTAGATATAAAAAGCACACCTTTGTTCCCATTTATTTGCATACAAACCACACATTCTGTTTTGTGTTTTAAAATGCTAGAACATGGAATGGTATAATAATAATTGCAAATCTTATTTCGCTATGAATACTGTAAGAATTCCAAAGACAATTAACTATGGTAAAGACGCATTGTCAGATACACAATATCCAAAAAACGCCCTTGTTGTTACAACAGCTCCTCCTGACGTATCAAAGAAATGGCTTGCCAGGATGAAGATTGAAGATTATATGTTATATGACAAGGTAGAACCAGAGCCTTCTATTGAAACAGTAAACAAAGTTATCGCAGAGTTCAAGCCAAAAAATCCATCTGTCATAATTGGTCTAGGCGGTGGAAGCTCACTTGATGTTGCAAAATATGCAGGCATGGAGATGAAAATACCAAAGATGCTCATCCCAACAACCTTTGGCACAGGTGCAGAAATGACAACATATTGTGTACTCAAATTTGAAGGAAAAAAGAAACTCTTGCAGGATGAAAGATTTCTTGCTGATTTTGCAGTCATAGATTCTTACTTTATGGACGGAACACCGGAGGCCATAGTCAAGAATTCAGTATGTGATGCTTGTGCTCAAGCAACAGAAGGCTATGACAGCAAGAGAGGAAACGAGTTTACAAGAATGATGTGCAAGTCTGCTTTTGATATATTGTACGACGCAATAATGAACAACAAGCCTGAGAATTATCCATTTGGTTCCATGCTGTCTGGAATTGGTTTTGGCAATGCATCAACAACATTAGGACATGCGCTCTCATATGCATTTTCAAATGAGGGAGTACCTCATGGATACTCACTTTCATCTTGCACTACAGTAGCACATAGATTTAACAAATCAATCTTCTATGACAAATTCAAGGAAGTAATAGATAAGCTAAAGTTTGACAAACTTGCTCTCAAGGCGCCTATTGATCAAGCTGCAGATGTCATCATGACAGACAAGGGTCATCTTGATCCAAATCCAATACCTGTGACAAAAGAAGACATCATGCACCTTCTGCAAGATATCGTCAACGGTAAGATGTAAAAGAAAACTACAGCGTCTGATTCCTTTTCTATTTCCAATTAAGCTTTTATGGCACCTGTACCATACAAGTGAAAGTTCCAATGCAAGAGATATACAGTACCAGTAATCTCAGAGTGAAAATACTAGAGACCTTAACCCAGAGTGGACTTGATTCCTCTTGCTATTCTGGGATACTTGATTATACAATGGACCTGTTCAATCAGAAAGGACTTGGTATTGATTATTATGGGTACCACAACATAATCCACGAACTAGAAGTAACATATGTTACACTACTTGCAGCACAGTGGCAGAGCCAACAGAATATCATTACAAAGGACGACGCAAAGTATCTCTTTGTGGCAGCCTTGTTTCATGATTATGACCCACAGAAAAGAGTTGACAAGCCACATGAGCCTGATGCAGCCAATTTTGTTAGTACTGACAAAACATTAGAGTCGTTACTC
>JBARDK010000112.1:0-8802 GCA_049795075.1 Nitrosotalea sp.
CTAATGGTGCAACCGGAGCTAATGGAGTCACAGGTGCAACCGGAGCTGGTACCACAGGAGCTAAAGGTACAACAGGTGCAACTGGTGCTAATGGTATAACAGGTGCTAAAGGTGCGACAGGTGCAACCGGAGCTGGTACAACAGGTGCTACTGGAACCAAGGGTGCAACCGGAGCAACCGGAGCTAATGGAGTCACAGGTGCAACCGGAGCTGGTACTACAGGAGCTACAGGAGCTAAAGGTACCACAGGTGCAACTGGTGCTAATGGTATAACAGGTGCTAAAGGTGCGACAGGTGCAACCGGAGCTGGTACAACAGGAGCTACAGGAGCTAAAGGTACCACAGGAGCTAAGGGTGCAACAGGTGCAACCGGAGCTGGTACAACAGGAGCTACAGGAGCTAAAGGTACCACAGGAGCAACAGGTCCAGCATCAACTACAGTGACTGATGCAACAGGTAGTACAGGAGGGATCCACTCTGCAGTAACAGTACATGTTAGCTGTCCAGCTGGTAAGATAATTACTGGTGGAGGATATAATGCAGAAAGTTCTGCAAACGTATTTAGAAATCAAGCTAGCAGTGGTACTGGATGGGTAGTCGGTGCAACAGGTACAACTGGCACCGTGACTGCAGAAGCAATCTGCGCGCCATAGAAATCTTAAAACCTATTTTCTCTTTTTTAATACCTAAACAATTATTAGATAATATTTTCCAATGACAATTACAAGAACAGGAACTAAAAATATTCTAAGAACGACGTGCAAATAATCCAACTTTACAACTGATGGTTTTGGTACAGATTCTGAGATGATTGATACATCCAGAAATGGAATGGAGATACAACAACAGAGAATACAGTCTATTTGATTTGTTGATACGTTACATGTTGGGGGGGAGTTAGAATATGCATAATAACCATGAAATATGGTTAAATAGAGTCGCTATTGTAGGATCGTAATTGAGTTCTGTTAATCGTTCATCAATTTTGCTTGTAGCAATAGCTGTTGCCGTCGTAATTTTTGCTATTGCAATTACAGCCGAGCTACAAGGTCATCCTTCAAAAACCTTTTCTAAAATAATCACGGTGGGACCTATATGGCCAACCAGCTCGTGGGTCTGTACATCTGATTCTAACTATTTGATATATGGTGCAATTAGGGGTATACATGGAGCTACATATACCATAAGCGAGTCTGCGTTGGGAAGCCAGTCACTTTATGTGACTGATCCTGGTAAGATGGAAACCTTTACAGTTGGCAGTCCTGGGAATCAGATAATTACCATTACCGCGACTGGTACAATAACTGGGTACATAACCTTGCAGACAACAGAAGGTGCAGTTGCCAGCTGTACAGCAAAATAATCATACAAACTTATAGGTATAGTATACAATATGTTTAAGATGCAATATTTTATGCCGGTATTGATTTTGTCTATGCTAAGCCTGGCTTTTGTTGGCACCTCATACGCTATAATTCCAGCACCAAGCACAGATCCAACTCTGCCACAAATTTCTCTGCAACTAGTTGTCAGAAATTCTCAAGGCCAGCTTGTTGCATATCTTGAACCATCGGTCTTGTTTATAAGAAGTGCTGATTGGACACATGATTATCTTAATCTATTACAAAACAAGACAACCATTACAAAAGATAACCAAACTTTCTATGAATACGAATTTGGAAGTGAAGAAGGTTTTGATCACTTTGGTCAGTATGCACAGTATGGTTTGCCGTATAATAATGACCTTGCCTTGGTCTTCAATTACAATGGCTTTCTTGCCGGACCTGGCGATACTTTGGATATACATTGGAGAATAGTTAGTACTAGCTAACTTTTTTTGAAAGTAATGTACCAACACCCATTGCAAAAAAGACCACCAATGGAACAAACCTGTACGGTACATTGATAGTATCTGATAATGATTCTACAAGTGGTGCTGATATGAGCATGCTCATAATCAAGAACAAAACCGAGTCTGCTTGCAAATATCCTTTCCTTGAGGCAATAAACAGTCCTACTGTTAGTGGCAGCATGAAAAGCAAAATCAATCCATCATATCTAAGGGAAATGTAAACTGCGGTAAAGCCATCCCAAAATTTGTGTAAGTCAAGCTTTGCGCCAGCTATGTTTGCATGTGTAGTATAGAGATATGCTGCACCTATCAATACAATTATTGCATAAGAGATTACGCTATAGATCTTCCTTTTTTGTGACACGTCAGATCGATAAATAAAAAACAGAGTCATCGGAATAAACACGGCAGTTAATATCTTTGTAAATATTGATGCAACATATGGTATTGGTGACAAGGGCCATTTTTTGTAAATAAGATATAATGAAAGAAGATAGAATAATATCCAAAAGTTTGGATATGATACATAAGTTTGGTATGTCAAAAATATAGTACTTTGAAGTACAATGACCATCGCTACAATTCCAGCAAATCTCTTCTTTGTCATTTCCACAGTAATAAAATAAGTCAAAACTAGCAATGCCACATCTGAAATAAATGGAATTGCTTTGTAGCTTGCAAAAACTTTCATGGAAACAACTTCAAAAAATAGCATTAAATGATAACCTAATGTTTCACTAGTAGGCTTGACAAGATCATAATTTTGAAGCCATGATTGCACTCTAGCATAATAATCATCATCATACACACCGTTGTAAATCTGGGTGACGCTAAATACAATATACAATCCAATCAAGATTGTAATAACTAGGGAAGTAACTAACGCAGAAACTTCAAAATCAAAGATGAACCTAATTGGCTTTGTAATTAATTGCGGAAGCTTGTTTTTGAAATAAAGTACCGCTAATCCAAAAACGATAAAGTTTACGGCCAAAAATGGATATGTCCATATTCCTGTCTCAAACGGATTGACTCCCATGTAATCTTGCAAACCTCCCAATGATCTTAATATAAGAGCAGGAAAGATTACTGGAACTAAACTGATAAGAACTATTGTAAGGGTACTCAAAAATACTGCCCATGATACAAGACGTGATATTTGTCTAGGTTTGCTTTGTACTTCCAAGTTAGATAGTCACCTAAAAGAACGAAAGAATCATGTATAGATAAATCATGGTGTTATGGATAGATTGTTTGACGAAGCTGTTGGTTATCAAGAAGATTATGAATTTTGGCTTAGATATTGCCTGCAACATGATTGCAGATTATTTTTAATTCCAAAAATATTGGCAAAGTATAGGGTACATGAGAAACAACTCACAACAGTAACATTGAATGAATCGCAACAAAAAACTAATAAAATAAGGAACTGGTTCTGGATAAATTGGATCCAAGTTTGAGAGAAAAATACAAGATTGCGATGGAACAGTATAGAAAAAATAAACCATTTCTAGTCCGTGGAATGATATTTATGAGAAATTCTATTATGCTAAAATTACCTGCTCATCTTACACTAGAATTTTGAAAACATACAGGGATATTATAAAATTCAAGAATGCAAATTAAAATTAGAAATGGACCAAATAGGATTTTTTTTCAGATAATAAATTTCATCAAAGCGAGTTATATCAAGCTGTGAGATCTAACTTATTTACTTTATATTCTTATACTAATAGAGATAAAGAATTGGGCCTAAAGAAAATAATAAAGAAAATATTAAAAAAAAATGTGTATGTTGATCGTACCAAAGAATATTGGAAAAAAGCAGCAAGTCATAACGATGAAAAAGTAATGGACTACATTTGTGATGGATATACAAGAGAAGATTTTGAGAAGAGCAAAGAATCAATTGTATTTGCTGCAAAAATACCATTAACCACGGATGTAGTAATTATGGATTTAGCTTGTGGTATGGGGAGACTATGTCATTTTGTAGCACCGCATGTAAAGAAATACATCGGCATAGATTTTATTCCTGAAATGATTGAGAAAGCGAAAGAATACAACAAGAGTTACACAAATGCAGAATTTCATGTCAATGATGGCAAAACATTGAAAATAATATCAGATGAGGAAATAGACACAGTATTTTGTGAATTGGCATTTCAACACATGCTGAAAGATGTACAAGACTCTTATGTGAAAGAAGTATGGAGGGTATTACGTTTTGGTGGAAGTTTCTATATCCAGATTCCAAGGATTGAATTTTACAAGGATGCTACATATGCAAGAACAGCAGACGAGATAAAAAAAATGTTTAATGGTTTTGAAGTTTCAGAAATGGATAAAAATGACGCCTATGCATTACTAAAGGTAGTAAAGCTACAAAAATGAAAAAACGAAAAACACTTGTTAAAAATATACCTTGTTTGCACTAATACACCAACCTTATCTTGATTTACCTGTTTTTCCAATAATAGATTTCCATTATAATCTAGAATTTGAAAGCCCTGACTAACAAATGACTTAAATTTCACACGAATAGAAAAATCATGGTATAGTCTGTTTTGGAAATGCGTTGTTATATCAATACAATTCTTACTTTGATTCAGATACATAAAAAAGGCAGATGTACATCTTCTAACTGCTCTCATTTGTAGGCAAATGGTGATTGTTACTTTTTTTGAAAATTATCTGGCTCATGATAATCAAATAAATCATCTCTAGTGATGAGCCTAGGACAAGTGAGGCTGCGGCTCCATTGATCCCATATATCTTGCCCAATATTATGATGCCAATAATTTGCACGGAAAGTGTTATTGCTGATCCTATTGTGACAACTTTGATCTTTTGATTTCCAAGTAATTTCGAAATAAGCATTGAATTGACGGTTATTGGAATTATGGCAAAACTCATTATCTGAACTATCTGTATTGCATGAACAAATTTTGGAAAAAGGGCCGGCAAAACTATTGGAGATAGCAATATTACTAGTGCTGAAAGAAAAATTGTGATTATTACTGTGGCAATCTTTATCTTTACATTGGGATTTCCAGTGGCATCATGAGGTAGTACATACTGGAATACCGTCAAGGGCAGCATGCTCAATACTGTTAATGCCTGCATTCCCAATTGATAGTTTCCAAGTAACACAAAACCAAACAAAGGTAAAATTATTAATTTATCAACAGAATAAGAAAATGTTCTGCTAAGAGATAATGCATAAGAGCTCATCATAAAACCAAAATGCGGTTTTAGTATTCCAATGGCAATCTTTGATCTTTTGAATTCTTTGTATATATTAATAGAAAATGGGAAAAATGACAGTGCATAACCAAGAATTATCCCCTCTGGTCCAATGATATAATACAGAGACACTCCTATTGCAACCAGTAGAATTTTTTGTGCTATAACATACTTGGAAAATCTCTTATACATTTTTCGTGCGAGAAGTTCCATTGTGACAAGAATAAAAGTGCCATAACCAATTACATACAGACTAACACCTATGTTAGAAAATAATACAAAGAGTGCTATTGAGGCAACAAGAGTAGAAATAATGATGATGAAAAAAAGCGGGGCAAGAATCTTTTCATTTTTATTTATATTTACTGCAAGAGCATTATCTGATCCAAGAATGGTAAGAACAGAGGCAACAGCAGAAATTGAAAGAAAATAGCTTACATTGCCATAATTCTCTGGCCCCATAACGCTTGCCATGTAAAACCAAAAAACTCCCGTGATGATACTTGCTACTATATTTGCAGTGCCTATTGCCAATAAGCCGCTCAATCTTGTAAAGAGACCCTTAATTCCACCCACTTTTGTCATATTGAATATCTTTCCTGATTGTTATAAATGCAATAATTTAGTCATTGTGATGTTTTGTACCTTTTTGATTAAAAAAATCATGTACTGGCTCTCTACTTATCTAGATCTACATTTTTCCAATAATCAATATCAGTATTGAAAATTTTTACACCCTTGAAATTATTTAGATTTATTAAATATCCCAAATGTATTCTTATCAGGTTCTGGAAAGAAAATTTCAAATCCAATATTTTTTAGCATTTCTGGGTCGAGAAAACATTTATGATGTTGATAGGGATTCTCTCCGAGTCCCCAAGCATTTTCAACATGCTCTTCATTTGTTAAATATTGAGAAGGAGTGTAAATGATCACCTTTTTTCTAGATATCCTTTTCATATGATCTATTGCCCTTAATGCTTCTTGTAACTCTAAATGTTCTAGCACATCAATGCAAAGGATGACGTCAAAGCTTTTATCTATGAATTTATCCAACTCATTCATCCCCAATTTAATCACAGGCCAATGGCGATTTGCGATTTTGAGATAGTCTTCCCACAAATCACACCCTAGGATCGATTTGCATCTCAGATTATCCCATTTTAAAAATTTCTTCATAAACTGTTGTGTCATGTGTCCTCCTACCATTTTCTCGAGATTATCAGTTGTAGCTTGCATTATTCCACAGCCTAAATCTAAAACTGTATCATCATCAGAAACATATTTTTGAATTATTTTACCCAACCAATTCAATATTAGTAAGATTATTTCTCACTAAATATATTGTTTGGTTGCATCAGTGTTCAAAATAGATTTAAATAGAATTTTAAAAATGATAGTTTACAAAGAACAAATTAAAAAATTAGGAATAGATCAAGGAATTTTTTCTCAGATAAAAATTTTCGTCAAAATGAGTTATATAAAACAATGTGATCAATTCCTTTGTTGAAAATTGGTATAATTCATCCATCGTTTGAGGTTTTTGGAGGAGGAGAAACAACAACTTTGCATTTATTGAATATGTTAAAAGAAACTAATCATTTTACTACTTTGTATACAGTAATACCTCCGAATTTACAAGAATCAAAAAATTTTAAAATACATAAGGTTACGAGGAATAATTTTCTCATTTCTAGAACATATCAGAAAATGAAAGAAGATCAACAGATCTTTCGTGATTCTAATTTTGAACAAGTTTTAGTAATTAGTAGTGGTGGTTTAACATTAGAAAATACGCCAGTAAAAAAGGTAATTCTATATTGTAACTCTACTTTTGAAGACAAATACCAATTTGTACACAAGAAATTTTCAGGTCCTTTAGGAATATGTTATAAAATAGTACAGAATGATATAAGAAAATCACTTGAGATTATACGAAGCTCTAATGTAGTACTTATTGCCAATTCCAACTATACCAGAGAAACATTGTTACAATTATTTCAAAAGGACTCGAGAGTAATTTATCCACCAGTAGACATAAAAAAATATTCAAAGTTTTTTGATAAACCCAAAAAGAATTTAATAATTACACTATCAAGATTTGCGCCGGAAAAAAATCTTAATTTTCTCATAGATGTAGTTAAATCAAGTGATTTGTCTTATGAATTAATTGGTGTTGCCAAACTTAAATCACAAATAAAACTGTATAATTATTTATCTAATAGTGTAAAAAATTCAAAGAACATTTTACTTCGTTCTAACATATCCAGTGAAGATATTGAACAATCCTTAGGTTATTCTAAAGTTTATTTTCATCCCTCAAAAGAAACCTTTGGAATATCCGTAATTGAAGCAATCTCTGCAGGATGCATACCTATTGTTCCAAATGACTCTGCTTTTGTGGAAACAGTGCCTTTTGATGTCTTAAGATTCAAGGGAAAAGAAGACGCAATAGCCAAGTTGAAAGATGCTATGGATGGTAAGTATGATCATTTAAGACCAATTCTAAGAAAACATATAGAAAAGTTTTCTATAGAAAATTTTCAGAATTCTATGTTAAAAGAGATCGAGTCTATCAATTAGGCTTTTTTCTATTCACAAAAGACTGGATTATAGAGCCAGATACGCTTTTTGGCAATACCCATATCATGATGTCTCTGATCTGTCTTTTAATTAATACACTGATTGATTTTCGTTTCTTGTATTTTTTTAGGGCATCAAGATAAAGATTTTTCTTATCAGCAGATAATTTACTTAAAACAAGATTTTTTATGAATTCTGCATGTTTTAAAGACTCGATATACTTCTTCTCAGTTAGCTGTCCCTCATGAATACGATATCTAGCAAGTTTTTTGGGTATCAAGTGTAATTTACAACCATAAATCACACAACACCTAAGCCAAAATTCATAATCTTCTAGAAATCCTACTTTTTCATCAAAATGACCAAACCTATCGAAAACAGATTTGTGGATTAAACTTGTTGTGCCATTGCCATAAAAATGATCAAGCAATATTACATTCTTATTAAAATCTTCAAAATCGTTATAATCTGGTTCAATGAACTCACTTACAATTTTTCCCTCCTCGTCAATTAGATCGTAGCTAGAATAGAGGATGCAGGATTTTGAAATATCTCCAATCTTCCTTGTTTCATTAATCAAGACCTCTATTGCATTTTTCTCCAATAAATCATCAGCACTTAGCCACTTGAACCACTCGCCAGACATTGTTCGTATACCAGCATTAAGGGCAGTTGGAGTGCCACCATTTTCTTTAGTTAAAACTTTAACTTTATCAGAATATTTTTTTAATTTTTGAAGTGAATCGTCTTTTGATCCATCATCTACAGCAATTATTTCTACATCATCATATGTTTGCTCTAATGCAGATTGAATGCACTTATCGATGTATTTTGATGCATTATAAACTGGGATAATGATAGAGACTCTCATAATGATTCATTTTTGGTATCATGTACTAGAAGACCTTCATCCTCAGCAAAAAGATATGTGCCAAATCTATCAACAAATGCTTTTGAATAGGGCCATTTTTTCTTGGACACAAAATTTGTTCGTATTATTAAATAATCTCGAAGCCTGTTTACTTCATGATTGACTAGAATCACTTTTGAATTACGCTTTGCACAAGCTTCAACAATTTCTTGTGTTCTGTCAGTACTCAAATCATTTATAACAATAATTT
>JBARDK010000113.1:0-2216 GCA_049795075.1 Nitrosotalea sp.
TAGTCTGGCTGTAACCACTGAATTTCTCCCATATGCCATCGAATGAGTGCGGAGCCTGTCACTGTTTGATCTCGAGAATATTCAAAAGAGACTGAGATTCCATCATTTCCGGTACTTGGGAGCATGCCATTGGTGGGGCCGCATGTGGTATTACATGTAGACATGGTACCGGATGGATTCTCGCCATTTCCATCTATTCCTATTGATCCTTTTTGACCTGGGTCGCCTGTAAGATCAACATATCCAGAAAAAATGCCAGTATTGACACCAGTCTCAACTAGTCTGTATGGTATACAATGCCCTGTGGTGCACACGGTTACCTTATCATCCGGTGTATCCCCGATAGCGTCAATCAAGTTTGGATCGGAATTGAAATCTGGTGCATATATTGTAATGTTAACGCGATCTGTCCAAGAGAAGACTTTTTTGTCAAACTGAATTGGTGAGCTACTAGTATCAGATGAAATAATTATATTTTGGTCGGATTGTGCGTCTGCACGTGAGGGTACATGCCAAACGAATAAAATACAAATGCTGAATATTGTTAAAGGAATCAAAGTTCCAAATTGCGGTGTTGGTTTATTGCTCAATCTGGCTCTTTAAAATAGGCGGCGCATTTTGTACTTTGTCATTTTGAATCAAAAAATCATTTATAGCAGACGTGATTGAAAGTTTATTTTATTTTCAGCAAAACATTGCAAGATACGTAAGGTGTTTACTCAACCAAACTGCACACACCTTGGTATTTCTAACCATGTATCAAAAATCCTTTTGAAAAATACCTAATTTTCTGTTTTATATGTAAGATAGGTTTTCAGAAGTTTCAACTTGGACTAAATTGGTCAATTATTTCTCATTTAATTAGCACTTATTCACAATTCTACCTATTTTTAATAATTTTTGTCATTGGAATGACATGACGCTAGGGTATATCATGTCACTATTGGTGTTGGGTTTATTCTCCTTGACTATCATTCCGGTATATGCGGAAGTAACATCATTGCAAACTGATAGGCCATTATACGCTATAGACATGAACGTGTATTTCACAGGCACAGTAGATAAGACAGACTCTCAAAAAGTAGTAAATCTTGTGATTCATGATCCTTATGGTAAACTTGTCTTGATTACTGGTAATGCCTCTGAATCTGATGGAGATTTTCAGATAACTGTTAATACTGACGATCCGACCCAATTTTCACTTACGGGAACATATAATGCAACAGCATTTGTTAATGACGAATATGCAGGCAAGACTATACTTTTTGATTTTTCTCCAAATGGCTCACCAATAATTCACCAGATACCAGTAACTCAAAATAATACACAATTCTCTCAAAACGCCAATGAAAGTAATACCTCATCACAAATCTCTAATCAACAACATGAGTATGTATTGCATGAAGGTATGACTATTAACGACACACAGACTTTGGCTAAAGTTAATTCTGCGTCCACGGGTTCAGAGCAATCTCCCACTGGTTATGATTTTAAAAATATTCTTTATCCCATCATGGCTATTTGTGGCGCCGGTATAGTGGGATTTATTTTATATCATAAAAAGATGAGGATTTCTAAATCTGGAATGACTTCAAGTCTTGAATCTTCATCAACAACACGGGATGTTGATGAATCCAAAGGAGATTATGCACTTGTTATTCTAAAAAACAGATTGGCTAAAGGCGAGATTACACTTGAAGAATTCAAGGTACTAAAGGATGCTCTAAGTGAACCTTAAGGTATGAGAGTAAAAGAATCTAATTTTGCTAACTGTGCATCTATCTGAGTCGAGTTCTCGTTGCCATACGATATGAGAACTCGATCGTTCTCTTTTATGACGTAATTGCTAATATCTTGGAGTTGATGGTGGTTTATGAAGAACTTGAGGCTATATTTGTCGTCTGTACAAAAGGTGCGTTTGTCAGGGAATGTGAAACACTGGTCAGTTAACCCTATGTTTAACGAATTAAACAGAAAGCCAAGAGTTACATTGGCTGCATGCATGTGAATTGTCGCTCCATCCTCCTTTTCAAAATCGATAAACGCGTTTTTTACCTGATATGCAGTAGATGAATAATCGAACTGCTGACCGTAAATCATAGTTAGTATTCCGGCATGTATGTTTACATTTCCAAGTGGACCTGCTCCTGGAGGAACGCCTTGTGATGCTACCTGAGCAGTAGATAATTCATAAAAATTGTAGCTTGAAATGGCAA
>JBARDK010000114.1:0-1662 GCA_049795075.1 Nitrosotalea sp.
CATTACAACTTTCCCTTGGAGCTCCACCGTTCATTCCCGTACCTAAAGAAGTAGCAACCTCGCTTGATTTAGCTTACACTGAACTTGAAAAACGTGTTATCCCAATTACAATAAGACGTGTATTGCCAAATGGTGATTTTCAGAACATCCCAATTGATCTCTTCGATTAATGGATGATTTGTCGATAAGATTTTAATAGAATGTATAATTTGGTGTTTGGTAGAGTTTGTTGAGTGGAATAGAGGAAAATGTACAACTAAATGATGTGTCATCCAACTCAAAAGATAGAAAATTGATCGCAATTAATCAACAACCAATAGTGGAATGTGCACTTGACATTTTGACAGAATTGGTAAAACATAGGACCGTAACTCTCAAGGCTAAGGGAGATTCAATACCTACGGCAGTGGCAGTGGCAAACGTGATAACTGAAAACATGATGAAAGGCAATTCTAAGATATCTGATATTATGGTAGATAGTGAGAGCCAAGGAAATCACGGCCCTCTTGTCTCAATAATTGAAATAACTATAACCAAAACAAATTAGAAAGTGCTTCCTGGACCTTTGAGTAGCATACTTTCACATTCCTTGCATATTGCCTCGTCTATGTTTGATTCTAGCTTGTGATGTATGTCACAGATCAAAAGACTTGATTTTATGTAATTGCAGAGACCTATGAATTTTGAAAGGCTGGAAGGTGTGTATGCCATGTTCGATGCTAAATTACTACAAATGTCACTTATCATATCTGATACCTCCTTAATTGCAAGAAGCTTGTGGATTAGTTCAGGATCGCCCCTAGTCCCTCTTACATAGTTGCTAATTGCAGCTTGGGTTACTCCTAACATCTTTGAGACTTCCTCCTCTCGTATTTTGTGATCTTCGATGAGCTTTTTAGCCAATATGGCTCTTAATGCAGGAATTAGTGTTTTTGTTTCAATTTCGGCAGGCAAAAGCATACAATTTTTTCCTTTGTAAAATATTTAAAGCTAATCTTTATCGCCGTGATAACTTATTTGAGAGATTAATTCAGATCAACTGATTGCAAGATATCTGTTCAAGACTCAAGTCGCTTGTATTTGATGCTGTTATGAGATGCAAAGCTGAAAGTATTTCTCTGTCAGGAGGTCTTGACTCATCAATCCTCGCATCTTGCCTTGACGTCAAAACAACTCAAGCATACGTCATGGTGACCGCAGATTTTCCATCAACAGACTTGGTGAATGCCCAACTGGTCGCTAAGATGAATAGCCTGAAACTAACTGTAATTTCTGCATCTATTGATGAATTATTACAAGCAATTGAACAAACAATCAAAATCCTGCATGTTTTCAATCCTATAGAAATCCGAAATAACATTGTACTTTATCTTACAATGAAAAATGCAAAACATGATGGTTTCAAGTCTATTATGACAGGTGATGGGGCTGATGAGCTTTTTGCAGGCTATCGCTTCTTTCAAAGGATGTCGCAGCCTGAACTACAAAAAGATCTTGAACGAATATGGAAAATAATGCATTTTCCATCTATATCCATATCAAAGGATCTCGGAATATCTTTGCAGGCTCCATTTCTTGATAAAAAAATCATGGAATATGCAAAATCAATACAGTCAGAACTCAAAGTTCATGAAGAAAATGGCAAAAAACACGGTAAATGGG
>JBARDK010000115.1:0-7698 GCA_049795075.1 Nitrosotalea sp.
AAACCATTCATTGCAGATTTTCAAAAGAAGAGAGAAAAGGCAAAAGACCAGGTAGACAAGTTCTTGTTTGATTAGTTTTAAAAATGAAAAAGAAAATAATCTGTGAAGACAAATACGAAGCACAAAAGCTTGCAAGCTTGATCTACATTAGAGATAACAATGAAACCTTCATAGCTGGAATACTTGAGATTATCGAAAACGAGCTTGTGATGTCGCTAAAGGATAAATCTGCTCACAGTGTACTTTTCAAGGATAGAGTGGAAGCAGAGGCCTTTGCTGATTTTATCCAGTCGGTGATAGAAGGGGTCAGCAGACTTGTTGATACCACAGTTACTCAAAATATCATAGAAATAACAAAAGAATAATTCTATACCAATGATTTGTCCATTTCTTGCGATACAATTTCCTGTACTTTTAGAAAGTACAGCCTAGTCGTATATGGCATATCATCCAGATTATTTGCTATTGCAATCATAAGATATCGTACTGCCCGCTTTGAGATATCCAAGTTGAACTTGAGATACAAGATTGGATCTTGCTTGACATTTATCTTGTCTACAAGCCACGGCGGTGCCATCTCTTTTGCATCCTCAATTATCTTCTTGTACCAAAATGCAATGTTTTGAGGATCAAGACCGTCTTTTAGGCCAGCTATATCTGAGGACATCTTACTGAGCATGTTATCAGTTATTTCCTTCAATGAGATACAAAGGCATTTTTGGGGTTTTAGAGCGATTACTCAAATATAGAAAAGCTACTTGTCAACTGCAATAATATTACCATCAGAGTCTATCTCAGAGCTCTTTATTCGTGAGGTCGATATGCGTCTGCCATCCTTTGCAAGTAACATTGGCACCACTATGACATCCACATCAGGCGAATTTCTTTGCCTTCGCAGTAAATTCAGTTCGTTGCCCTGAAATGCTGTTTCTTCGCTTACAACCAAAGCCTCAACTTCTTTTTCTAGAACTGCGGGACCAAAATCATTTTCTAGTTTGCTTATAGCGTACGTTACATTTGGGAAATTTCTTTGTATAGTGTCCTCCAAGGTCTGGTATCTTTGTTCGTAATCATGAATCAGATGCTTGCCCTTTTTTTTAGCAAGCTCATCGCCAGTCAGCCCAATAATCACTTTAGACGATATGGAAAACCCTTTACGTAAAAGTTCCAAATGCCCAAGGTGTAAAATATCAAACGTTCCGCCAAGGGCTACCAACTTGTATTTTTTCATACAGATAGGTACTGTCAAGTTATAGGGACATAAATCCCATCACTTGACTTGACTGCATCGACTACATGCATTATCAGACATCTCCTATAATCAACATGTTCAACTAATTATGATTATTTATCATCGATCAACCGTAACTTTACATCCATTTTTGTAGGTCAAAAAATGACCCTAAACTTTACAGTCAATTCAAGCTAACAGTTTCAACCTCTAACTATCCAGTGTACTATTTCACAAGCGCGATGTTAATCTTAGTTCCTGCAGATGAAATCGGTACACCGTTAGAGTCCCACACGTAGGTTTCTATGTAATACGAGCCGGCTGTATCAGGAGTCCAAGATATAGATTCGGTATGGTCTTGGTCATTACCACCTAGAAATATGCCTGTTGTGTTGCCAATAAACTCAACTTGGCCTCCAAATTTCTTTACTTGCACATAGTAAACATATGGTTGCTGACTATCAAGCAGATACCTCAGGTCGCTGCTGATCTTAACTGGAGCATATACAGGTATAGAAGAATACGGACTTCCTGATGGATTTGTGACATTTGTATTGCTTATCAGCACAGGTAGTGACGCAATGATATTTGTAACATCAGTAGGTAATGATTGATAGTTATCAGACTCTGTAATAATCTGGAATGTTTTTGCGCGGCTGCTAGGAGTTGATGTTATGGTAAAGTTTGCCACGTTTCCTGCGCTGGTATCAGGTACTGCGGTGGTATCAATTGCAACTACTCTTTGAAATGCGTCATATGTTATCAGATAAAGATGAGTATTGGTGGAAGTAGATGTTCCATCGTTCTTCATGGTACCAGTTAGGATCAAATTGTCAGATACCTGAAGTGAACTAGAGGATATTGTCAGTACTTGATCTTTTGCAGATGCTGGCGTAAAGCCTGCCAGGTCGACTGCTACTTGGATAATTGAAGGATCAGCCTTTGTTGAAGATATTGAAAATGGGGCCATTGAATTTGGCTCTACAACTTGAAGAAGTGTCGTGCCAGTCTTGTATTCCAGTACATTGTTATTAAGATCCTCAAAGGTAATTCCAACTTTTACATTGGTTATTGGAAAGTTATTGTTATTTTGAATTTCACCCAAGACCACCGTTGTACCATCAGGCGCTTTATCGCTGTACGATGAACAGACTACAACTGTCAGTGAGGTTGAAGGAGGCAGATTTTCGCCGGTAGGCGTGGCATTTTGTTGGCATGGTTGCTGTGTGGTTCCTTCTGCTGATGTCCACATGATACCAGCGGAGAATAATACGGAAATGAGCACACTAGAAAGAATTACAGTTCTCATATACCATACTTTTTGCACAAGTGATTAATCATATGCGACATATCATAATCTATACAACGTGGACTAGAAGCTTTTACCAAAATACACTGTAGGTATAGCAAATTACAAAAAGAAGAATAAAAGGTGGTAACTTACTTGTGTTTCTTTATTGCAGTGATGACACACCAGTATATGAATCCGGGGATTAAACCAACGGCCAATGGTATGTAGACACCTGCTTGACTCCAATCTTGCATTTTTTAATTACCTAGCTAATCAGAAACGATATAGTATTTAAATCCATCTTTCAGAAATGTCTTCTCATAAATCATTCTTCTTTAAATAAAACTAGACTCGAGTTGAAATTAGGTTTGGAAATAACAATAGATCCCTGGAAAGAATTAATCATACATGAAGTATTGGAGTTAAAGTTTGACGATTGGATTACCCAAGTGATCGCAACTGCTCGATCAGCAGGGGGTGGAATACCTACAATTTTTTGGGCAGACGGAATTGCATTTCATTTTTCAACTTTTCCTGATACAGAAACCACAGTACAGGAAAAGATCAAGGGAAAAATTCACTATTCATCTGTGACTTTTGCAGTCAAGGAAAAGTTTGAGCGACAGGTAGTAAAAGAGGGCGGTACTGTGAATTTCACAGACGTGGGTCATAACGAGATATTTAGCAAGTTGATAAGTAAACTCAAGGCAGAATCAAAGTTCAAGGACTCACAATAAGAGGACTATTTCTTCTTCACTTTACGATATACAAGACCAATTCCTGCTGCTGCAAGAACTAGACCTGTAACCAAAAAGTATGGAGGATTAGAGTCCATAGGAACTAGGAAAATTCCTACAGTAATCATGGCCAGATAAATCAACATTTCAAAATCAAAATCCCACACCATTTAATGATGCCCACCATATTCCATAGTATAAATGGCACTGTTAATTTTCTGAAAGATGTAAAATCGCAGAGAGTTTTTTGTACTATTTTTAGCAATTGTTTTGGCTTTACTAGTATGTCCAGTCAACGCAGAAGGTTATCACCTGAATCCTTATTTTGAGAGATATTTGGCAAACCCTCAGATGCCTGCATCTGTTGGCCAGTCTTTACTGAAGATATGAGATTACCATGCAGATCAGTTATTTGTAGACTAGATGTTTGTATAGACGTGATGTCAGTGGTGATCAAGATTAGCGCTGTGGCTGTAAAGATCAGCTGCTGTGTTGAAAGATACGGAGGCGGCAGTGTTCTGTCAATGTATTCTGCTGTAACCATGTCACCTACTGATACATGAAGCCTGTTTCCTGAAGATGGATAGTTGGTTGAAAAGTAGACATTTCCAACAAACACTCCAGAGTTTGGTGGTCTCTACCATCTGAAGCCTTATGCCGCTTTTGTCCGAATCAGACCGACGTTTGTCTCAAAAGTAGATATCATCAGCGGGTTGAGGCTCAGGTCCTTGTCCACAATCTCTACTATGCCAGTAGAGTTTGGCTGATAGGTTGGTTGTTGCCAATTTACTATCTGATTTTGAGCAGTTGCTGTGGGAAAAACCGTCTGCATCAGAATAAGAAAGAGTAAACCATTTAGCGATATGATCTTCTGCAAGTGCTGATAAGTGATGCGTAATTGTTTTAATTAGTTTCTTTTGCCGGAACTGTGACCTGTCTCTTACATCAGTTATAATGGACTGGAGGGTGTGCAAACCCTCTGTCCGTTGAGACAGTTCCCTGTCCGCGCCGTAAAATAATAAGGTGATTTGGGTGAAACCAAATCTTCCCCAGTTTTTTATTTTTCAGAAATTTAGTTTTGTCTCGAGTTCGGGCCCTTTTTTATCTTAAGATAATATTTCGTTAGAATGGCAGCATATGAAATATTATATTTTGATATAATCTAAATTTGATTCATAGATTGCAACAATTTTTAATAGCTTTCTTGTTAATGTATCTACGATGACAGATAATAAAGACAATAAAGAAATAATTGGACGCCTAGACGCCATAATTGGTCTATTGACTGAGAATTTGGTTGGAAGCGGATTAATTGGTAAAGGAAGAGCGATTGAAGTTCTTTATACAGCGGGTCTAAGTCCTACTGAAATTGGTAAGATTTTTCATCTACCAGCCACGAGTATAGGTTCCATAGTTTCAAGACAGAGTAAACAAAAAAGAACTCACAAGAAAGCTAGATGAATAATCTTCAGATTGGTTGATAAAAAATGAAGAATGTTTCAGATAAGACTCGTGAGTTATTGGATCAGATTGGGGAATCAGTGATACAAGTATGGGATCTCGACGAAGAATTAATTCATGATTGTTTCCCTCTTAAAGAGCCATATAGAAATCAAGCAAGTGAAGCATTACTCACCGTGGAAGTACGAATGAAGAATAGGTTAAAGAAAAAATTACAAGAAAATCGTTCACCTATTGGTACCAACATTATTGATGATGCTAGAAGACTTGGAGTATTCAAAAGAAGTGAACCTTCAGAAGAACAGGGTATTGAATTGTTGTTTAGAGGTTCAGTACTTGGTATAAGAAATGTCTTAGGTCATAACAAACCAAACATGAGCAAAGAAGAAGCTATAAAGATCATCTTGTTTGCAGATTACTTGATAAAACTCTTTGAAACTCAATGCAAAAATAATAAGATAAAATAATTTAAGAAATTAACGTTATTTTCGTTTTTCAGTTATTAATTTTTTAATTTCTTTTGCAAGATTGTCTATACCTTCATCCCAAGAACGACCGAAGATATCTGCTAGAATGGGATATTCCTCTACAATTTCTTTATGAGTGATTTTGTAAAAAAGTGGTAATATTTTTTTTTCACCCGTGGTATTAGCTAAAGATAAAAGTGTTCGTAATTCAGTATGTGTCCAGTGTTTCTTGAAGAATGTTTTGCTAAGAATAACCACACCATAAAGCGAATCTTTCAATCCTTTATTGATCGATTCCACTAAACTATCACCCCACCTAAGTACATCTTTATCATACCAGACCTTTACATCCATTTGCTTTAGTTTCTTAACAAAAGGTTCTGCAATATTTTTGTCTTGAGATGCATGTGAAATAAAGACATCCCATTTTTTTAACACGTGTTTTTTACCTTTAGAATTGGCGGGGGATCTTAAACTAGAATTACTAGGTACGAAGATAGATTTGGGGTTAATATATCTAAATCTGATTCCAGAATTTTTTTTGACTCTTGATAAAATGACATTCTTATTATGTGTATAAAAATCAATTTTTTCATAAGCTGTTTTATTATGATCATCTTTAACTTGCTTGACCATTCTCTCTGCTACAAATTTTTTTCCAATTGTTAAAACTTCTTTGGCTGAAGAAAAATTTCCTTCATTTCTAATAAAATCTTGAGGTTTTACTAGTTTTTTTCCATTGTATATTATTTTAAAAAACATTAGTTTTTTTTTAGATCTGCCTATTACATTTACAGCATTTGTAATCATTTGTTCCCTATTACCAGATTCATCTCTTACACTTAATGACATGATTTAGCCTGATTTTTTATCTAAATTTTTAGGAAGGAATTTGTATATTGACGCAGAACTTATTCCTGTAATTTTTACTATATCTCTAATTGAAATACCAGACAAAACTAATTGAGCGATTAGAAGCTGCTTGATTATTTGAAGTTCTTTTATTATTTCTTCATTGCTCATTTTGCTCTCCATAAAACAGAATGAACTTTTGCTCTGTTAGAATTCAATAATTTGACAATATCAGATTCGATAAAACCCGTTCTGAAAAGAAAAAGCACTTTATCTTTAAATTCTAGATCTTTAGTCAGATTTAATGCCAATACTTGATGAATTGAATCGAGTTTATTCATAATAGTTAGAAATTGTTCATCCTTCATTTTCTTCACTTCTGTTTTGCACTATTGAGTGCAGATATAATATTTTTATTTTCTTTACCAAAAATCGTTCACTCCCCACCTTTGATAAATCCCATAGGAAACTTGTTTCTAATGGTTTTTTCTGGGATACCAGTAGCTCTTTCAATTGCTTTTGGATGAACGCCTGATTTGAGTAAAGAGATCATAAGAAGATTCTTGATAGCTTCATCGTTATCTATATCATCATTATTCTGTTTTTTTGCCATATTATTTTGATTCCTTTTTGTATTTCTTTATTGGAAACATATTACGTATAGAATTTGGATGCATGTTAGTAGCTTTTGCAATTAGCTCTGGAGGTACATCATTGTAAAATAAGTATAGGATCAACAATTTGTTAAGAGTATCAAGCTTTTCCGATAGGTTCTCATTTGTTGTACTTTTAGCCATCTTCAAATACTAACGAGTCCTAGATCTTAAAAGTTTCTTTTCATATATGTAAATTATAAAGTACATTTTTAGATTTATGCCTAATTTAGGAAATTTATTTATAATTTTTGATGATTTATGGATTTTCTACAAACGAGCTTATTGACAATCAGTAAAAATGGTTTACCCCCGTTTTACTCGTAGAAACATGCTGTTGTCGTAAAGTTTAGAACTCATCTAAGATCCCTACATCAAGATATTGACAGAACTACAATTATCCATCATGATAATAGTTTTGGTCATCGTCTTCTACATGATATACATCAGTTTTGTTATCAACGGATTTTGGTTTTTTATCTTTTGAACGCCATTCTGAAACTATTACACATCCTCCAAATATAGTAGCAGTAATCTCAAAATAGTATATCTCTACAAACGGTTGTGTTAATGCATCTACCATGTTCACACACTCTCCTTTTTCATTGCAGATTCCGAGAGGAGTATTAATGTTAGGTCCGCCAGCATTTAATCTAATTCCGCTGATCTCAATGATGTTGAAATTCTTTAATGTATCCAATTCTTTCGATAATATGTAGATATTAAGAACAAGATATCCTACTAGTAAAAAATATACAATCATGATGACTTTTCGGGTTTTACTTGCCAACTACTTTGATACTATTCATTATTACAAAAATCTGCTGTTTATCGTAAAGCTTTAGGTAAGTTAAATCACGTTTTTGGCTTCATTTTTAGTAATTCTATTGTAAAATCTTCTGATAAATTTTGTATTTCATTTATTATCTTAATGAATGAATCGTGATATGTATCAAATTCATTATCGTTTTTTGAATTTATAAATTTTAGAAGTTCTATCCTTGCC
>JBARDK010000116.1:0-18352 GCA_049795075.1 Nitrosotalea sp.
CCAATACCCGACGACTTTCCAAAAGGATACAAACCAATTGGAAAAATAGATCAATCCGACGAGCACTTTCACTTCAGATGGGGTCCTGGTAAATTAGCCGAAGCTTCCAAAGATGAGAATTGCATATCGGCATTCAAGGCCAGGGGTGAAAAGATAGAACCAGTGGGTGTGAGTGGCACCATGGTCGCAGTAGATTGGGATTCTTGTGTTGCTGATGGTGCATGCATCGAGGCTTGTCCAGTACAAGTCTTTCAGTGGTATAGAACAGAGAAAGACGTCCCAGCTATCAAGGCAGTAAATATTACAATGGCTGGAACTGGTAGTTCAGTAAAAGAAGAACGAAAGGACTACACAGACAAGGCTGATCCAATAAGGGAGCATGACTGCATTTGGTGCATGGCATGCGTTTCAGTTTGTCCTCCACAGGCAATCAAAGTAGATCAGTCTAACCTAGAACACCATGAAAAGGCAGCAGGGACCTATACCAAAATGGAGACCGGTTCTGCTAATCCACACGCACATCACTAGAATTTTTCGTCTTTTTTATTTTTCTTAATTATTATGAGATATCGTACAAATACTTGTTATTTGTCAAATAGCGTTTGTTCTTAAACAAATTTTAACAAGTCTCTTCTGAAAAAGTATTGCAGAGGTCGCCTAGCCCGGCATGGCGTGGGCCTTGAGAGCCTATGTGCGCAAGCACGCGGGGGTTCAAATCCCTCTCTCTGCGTTATTTACCTATTTTTCCCAGTTCAGCCAAAAGGGCGGAAAGTTGAATCTCGGGATTGGCCCCTATTATGAGCCGATAATCATATTTGGCAATGGATTCCAGAATATCTGAAAGATGATCTGTCTTTAGTTTGTAACATTCTTCGTTAAGATATTTTAGGAAATCTGATTCCGACATTCCATATATCTTGATGAGTTCAACCATCTTGTTTCTTGCCTCTGTCAACTTTCCAGCTAGCGCAATCTTCAAGATCTCTCCTACATCGCTAATCTTTGTAAGCCCGGCAGATGACTTTACATTATCTTCATTTATTATTCCAAGACTTGCAGTTGCCTGTAGCATATTGATAGAATGGCGCATATCACCTTCTGAATACGAATATAGTGATTTCAGGCCTTCCTTGTTGTACTTGATTTTTTCTTTTTTACAAATTTCTTCTAGGTAGCCTATTACCTCTTCCTCAGAGATTCTGGTGAATTTGAATACGGCGCATCTACTTTGAAGAGGTTCTATAATTTTTGATATATTATTTGCAATCATGATAAACCTGCAATGACCAGCTGTATCCTCTATGATTCTCCTAAGGGCAGTCTGGGCGTCAGAGGTCATTTCATCTGCTTCATCTAGTATGACAAGCTTAAACGGTATTTTGGTGTCAAGTCCTGAGAATCTTGCAAATTTTTTTACCCTATCTCTTACCATGTTTATTCCTCTTTCATCTGAAGCGTTCAACTCTAGGGTGTATTCTCTCCATGAATCCCCAAGGATTTCTCTTGCAAGACATAGGGCAGTGGTGGTCTTGCCAACACCTGCAGATCCGGAGAACATCAAATGTGGTATCTCGGATACATTTTTCAAAAGAGATTTCAAACTGCCTACTATCTCTTTCTGGTTTATTATGGATGATAGTTTCATCGGACGGTATTTTTCAACCCACATGAAGGATTCGGTCATATGGTCCTACCTCTTTGCCCTACTAATAAAATTAAGTCTATAATCTTGCATGAATAAATTGTTCCTGATGCCGATCTAATTAGGATATCTGGGTAATACAATAATACCCAACTATTAAGATGGGAAGAATGGATTATTCCTAGAGCGATCACCAGATGAACTTTATACTAAATATCAAGAGACAAGTTATGATAGAAAGCAATGTACGAGTAACTAGATCAAATGATCAGAGTAAATTGTTAACAGAATTGATCGATCAGCTTTAGGGCCTGATGGAGGATCATGAAGTAAATTGGACATCTCAGAACTAATACAGATGCATAGTATAGGGTATCGACTACAGGAAGTCAAAGTCAACTTTGGGTATGATCTTAAAATAGATGCACCCGAAGTATCAATTGACGCTAAACATGGCGAGATTTTGAGCATACCACGATGGATAGCTGAAGTACTATCGTCAGAAAAACTTGCTGAAGTACAAGATACCGATATGGTAGTAGCTTTGAAGCAAGCTATTGTGAAAGAAAACGTACAGGGAGATTTTGATCTTTCTACCCTAGAGCCAGAATTTTACATAAAAATGAATTCATTCATGCAAAGACTGCCCGCGCAAGACCGTGATAAAATAGAAAGCATGCTAAATTCCCTTGTTCGTAAAAGACAAGGAAAGATCATTAGATTGGCAGATTCATCCAAGATGGCTAATGAATTGGCAAAGAAATTGACAGTTGAAGAACGAGCTCTATTTGATTATATTCATGATAACAGTGCAGAATTTAAAAAACAAGTTATAGGTGACAAGAAATGACCGTACAGTCTGAATCTATTTCATCGAGCAAGCTTCAGGATCAGGTAAGGGAATTCCTAAGTCAATTCAAAGATAAATCAGGTTCATACAAGTATGTTGACGAAATTGACCAGATGATGGCAAAGAAAATCCAATACATTGTGGTAGATTACAATGAACTAGTATCATACCACGAAATTGAATCTGTTTTCAATATGGATCCAGATGAAATTCTTCATGCTTTTAGTGGGGCAATCAAGGACATTCTCAAGGAAAGATTCCCGCAATATGCCGAAAAAATCCGTCATGACATTAGAGTCAGGATTTCAAATTATCCAGCACAGCGAAGTCTGCGCGAAGTAAATGCAGAAGTTATAGGAAAAATGATAAGCGTTTCAGGAATGGTTGTAAGATCTTCTGAAATTAAACCACTTGCAAAAGAACTAGTTTACATCTGTCCAGACGGACATCAGACTAAAAGAATTCAGGAAAAAGGCCTTGAATTCAAGGAACCTCTAAAATGTGATAATGGAAAATGTACTCATAGAGATCTAGACTTAAATCCTGAACAAAGCAAATTCATTGATTTTCAAATGGTACGACTTCAGGAACTGCCTGAAGATCTACCTCCAGGTCAATTACCTCATTATCTTGATGTTACAGTGCTTCAAGACTTGGTTGACAACGCAAGACCGGGAGACCGTGTAATTCTTACGGGAATTGTAAGGATTGAACAAGAACACATACCTTCTATGAGGGGAAAGAGCGGGATTTACAGATTAAGAATTCAGGGAAATAATATAGAGTTTCTAGGTGGTAGGGGAAACAAGAGCTCTAGAAGCACCGAAAGGGAAGAAATTTCTCCAGATGAAGAGAAGATAATCAAATCACTTGGAAAAAATGCCGATATTTACGACAGGCTTATAGCTTCATTTGCTCCTCACGTTCATGGTCATGATATCATCAAAGAGTCAATCTTGTTGTTGATTGTAGGTTCTACTCAAAAGCTTCTTGCTGATGGTGCTAAAATTCGTGGAGATATCAACGTCTTTTTGGTAGGTGATCCTGGTACGGCAAAAAGTGAGATGTTAAAATTCTGTGCAAGAATTGCTCCTAGGGGACTTTACACATCAGGAAGAGGTTCTACTGCAGCAGGACTCACAGCAGCTGTAGTGAGAGATAAGATTGGTATAATGATGCTTGAAGCAGGAGCAGTTGTTCTGGGAGATCAAGGTCTTGTTTGCATAGACGAATTTGATAAAATGAAGCCAGAAGACAGAAGTGCATTACATGAAACTATGGAACAACAGTCAGTAAGCATTGCAAAAGGTGGAATTGTTGCAACGTTGAACGCAAGAACCTCAATTTTGGCTGCTGCTAACCCAATGTATGGAAAATATGATCCATTCAAGAACATAACGGAAAACGTTAACCTTCCAGTCCCACTTTTAACACGTTTTGATCTCATCTTTGTTGTTAGGGATATTCCATCAAAAGAAAGAGATATGAGAATAGCACGACACATATTGAATCTACACCGAACTTCAGGAACTGACATTAAATCATTAATTGACGTAGATATTCTTACAAAGTATCTGACATATACGAAAAGATTTGATCCGATACTTACATCAGAAGCAGAGGACAAAATTCTAGAATATTATATGACAATGAGAAACGTAGAATCTGAGGGAATGATTACAGTAACCCCAAGACAATTAGAAGGGCTTGTGAGATTGGCTACTGCTAGAGCAAGGCTATTGATGAAGACACAAGTTGAGAGTGAAGATGCAGAAAGGGCAATATTTCTAATACAAAGCATGCTTCAAGACGCAGGAGTAGACGTGAACACTGGAAAGGTAGACCTTGGGGTTCTTCAAGGTAGGCCTCACAGCGAAGTCTCAAAGATGCAACTATTCATGGATGTAATGAAATCATTGGAAGGAGATGAGAAAAGACCTGTCGAAGAAAAAACCTTTGTAAAAGAACTAGTCAAGACAGGCAAATTCACTGAAGAGGAAGCAAGAAAATACATCAAGAAATTACAGCGAGAGTCAGCTATTTATGAATCAAAACCTGGTCATTATAACCGGGTATGAAAGTATCGGAACTAGATATCTCCAAGACTGCAATCAAATTTCTTTGTGATAGCGGATTTGTTACTCTTTATCCACCGCAAGAAAAGAGTGTAAAGGCTGGATTATTAGATGGAAAAAGCATCATTGTTTCTGCTCCAACTGCAAGCGGAAAGACGCTAATTGCTATGCTTGCCATAATAAAGCACATCTCTGAGAAAAAGGGCAAAGTAGTGTATCTCAGCCCTCTCAAAGCACTAGCTTCTGAAAAATTTTCTGAATTTAAAAAACTAGAATCTGTAGACCTTGATAGAAAAATTAAGATTCAGATTTCAACAGGTGATTATGATCAGACTGATAAAAATCTAGGATTAAGTGACATTCTTGTTCTTACTAATGAGAAGATGGATTCTGTCATAAGGCAAGGCGCTGAATGGTTAAATGAAATCAGTCTTGTTATTGCAGACGAGGTCCATTTACTAGGGGATGAGGATAGGGGACCAACACTTGACATTGTGCTCACAAAACTAATGTCACTCCAGAAAAAACCACAGATACTTGCACTTAGTGCAACCGTAACTAATGCTGATGAGATATCAAAGTGGCTTGGTTGTAAACTTGTGGAAAGCGACTGGAGACCAGTTCCTCTCTGGGAAGGAGTCTACGATCAGGGTATGGTAACAATGCAGAACAAGAAGAATTTTCAAGTTGAAACAAGCATTAGGGGAGCGCCAGTTGACTTGGGCTTGGATTCTCTCAAAAATGGAGGCCAAGTAATCCTGTTTGCTGAAACTAGAGCGCGCTCTGTATCTCTTGCAACAAAGGCATCTGATGCAGTTTCAAAACATATTACAGAAGAAGATAAGAAAATTCTAGAACAAATCTCGCAAAGACTTCTTGAAGACAATGAACATACAGAACTCATTAGGAATCTAGCAGAGCTAGTGAAAAAAGGTGTTGCATTTCACCATGCAGGACTAAACCAGAATTGTAGAGATGTTGTAGAGTCAGAATTTAGGAATAGAAGAATAAAGATCCTCGCTTCTACACCCACACTGGCTGCTGGAGTAAATCTTCCAGCAAGAAGAGTAGTAATTTCCAGTATCAATAGATATGACGTAAAATATGGAGTCAACAAACCTATCAGCATTCTTGAATACAAACAGTTGTCTGGTAGAGCTGGAAGGCCTCAGTATGATGAATATGGAGAATCTATTATTGTTGGAAATTCTAACAGTGATGATCTCTTTGATTATTATATCAATGGTATGCCGGAGCGAATTTCTTCAAAACTCACAGATGACAAGGCACTACGAATTCACATATTGAGCCTGGTGTCAACTACTCCTGGAATAAAAAATGAAGAAATTGTTGATTTTTTTTCAAAAACACTTTCGGGATCTCAGGAAAGAAAACCAACTATAAAATTCAAGATTCAGATAGCATTGCGTTATCTTGAACTAGAAGAACTCTTGAAACAAAAAGGAGGTAGATTCATCGCAACAGAATTTGGCAAAAAGACTTCAACTTTGTATATAGATCCACTAACAGCTGTTTATTTCAAAAAAACACTACAACAAATTTCAAAAGGTAGAAAACATACTCTTGGGATATTACATATTATCACAAGTTGTGAAGATTTTTTTCCCAAGTTTTCATTAAGGAACAAAGACTATGAACTAATCAGTACGCTTCTTGAAAACTATTCTGATCAATTGATTGAAAGCATTTCAGAATATGACTGTAATCGAAGCCTGCTTGCAATGCATGCTTGGATTACTGAATCAAGCGAGATTTCTCTTTCTGATAATCTGGGTATGGAATCAGGGGACATGCATAGAATGTCTGAAACAGCAGACTGGCTCATTCACGCATTTTACGAGCTTGCAAAGCTTGAGAAGTTAAATAACGTAATAGACGAATTAGGCGCTTTACGAACTAGAATGATATATGGAATAAAGGAAGAACTTGTTGATCTTGTCAGGGTACGTGGTATTGGAAGAATACGTGCAAGAATTCTGTACAAAAATGGAATAAAGAACCTAGACGAATTAGCATCTACTCCTATTGAAAAACTTGCTAAAATTGATAAGATTGGGCCTGGAATTGCAGAAAACATAAAGACACAACTCAAAAAGGTAAGATAATGCTTGACAAAACAATAGCGGCTATAATAGTTTCAGCCATAGCATTTGTTACGGTTTACGCCATTACTCCAATTCTTATCAAAACTCTCGAAAAAAGAAAACTTGTAGTCAAAGATTACAATAGAATTGGAGGTGCAATGGTGGCAAGGCCTGGAGGTCCATCCATTCTTGCAGGAATCATGGTCTCAGAAATTGTTCTTTATGCGTTCTTTTCTTCTATAGAAGTATTGGCAATAATTCTTACCACTTTTCTAGCATTTCTTGTAGGTTTGGCAGATGACAGAAAAGTATTGGGTGGGTGGTTCAAACCTCTTGCTCTAGCAGCTACTGCAATTCCAATAATTTTGTTAGGAGCCCATGGTTCGCATTTGGACTTTCCACTATTTGGCTCTGTTCACATTCCTGAATTATATCTGGCCTTGATAGTTATCATGATTGCAATTACAGGAAATACGGTAAATTCTATTGATGTACTAAATGGTGTTGCAAGTGGTTTTATGACAATTGCTAGTTTTGCACTAACAATATCATTATTCATTGTTCATCATTATGATATAGCTATAGCAAGTTTGCCTCTAGGTTTTGTATCTCTTGCTTTTTACAAATATCACAAGTTTCCTAGCAAAATATTCCCTGGTGATTCCGGAGCACTCGCCTTAGGTGCTATGTATGGAACAATTGCTATAGTAGGTCATGTAGAAATAATTGCGGCAGTTGCTTTGTTGCCAGCAGTGATAAACTCATTTCTATTTTTGTCAAGCGTAAAACGAATAGTTGAACACAGACAACTAAAATCAAGTCCTGTTGAACACACCGAAGATTTCAAACTGAAAGCTACTGAACACAAAGATGCTCCAGTGACATTGGTGCGTTTGATTTTAGCTAATGGACCTATGACAGAAAAAGAGGTAGGATTTACAATTTTTAAGCTCGCACTATTTTCAGCTGCACTTGCAATCATTACGGCATTTATGACAGGTATCAAGATATGAGAGAACAGATCTTTGTATATGTCTTCATAATGTGGCTAATGATTCTAGCCGGTGGAGGTCTTCTCGTTTTAACAATTGCGCCAATCTCGATACAAGGTTTTGGAAAGTATAGTGAATTTTTAGATTCAGGCATAAAAGCAATCATCGCTGTATTTCTTGTGGTGCTCTGGATCTTTATCATGTCAAAGACAAAGAACTGGATATTTCACAAGCAACTCAGAAATTAACTATCTTCCCAATCTTTCTTCTTTTTGTCGTATTCTTCACGAGAATACTTGATTTTGGCTGGAACTCCGACAACTACTGTATTTGCAGGTACATCTTTGATAACTACTGCTCCCATTGCCACTACACTATTTTTTCCAATTGTTACTCCAGCTTTGATGACAGCTCTTGAGCCTATCACTGCACCATCTTCTATGGTAACTCCGATCATTTTCTTACTTGCTGGATATGGGTCATTTGTCAGAGCGGCAGCAGGTCCTATGAAAACATTTTTTCCTATTCTGGAGAGAGGTGGGATGTATACCATGCCTTCTATCATTGTATTATCTCCAATCTTTACATTGTAATCCACATGAGCGAGAGAGCCAATCTTTACATTGTCTCCAATCTCTGTGTTGTCACCCACGTATGCAAAATGCCATATTTTCACATTCTTGCCCAATTTTGCTTTCTCTGATACAAAATTTGTAACCATTTTTCATCACAAATGCCAAGGAGAGCTCTTGTTGACAACCTTTTCGGGTAGTTTGTCTTTGTATTTTTTCAAGAATTCCATCTCTTGATTTTTGTCTCTTAGTTCATCTGGTAGCATGATGGGAATCTCATCTATTATGGGATAAAATCGAGAACACTTGGAACAAAATATCACGCCTTCTGAAATAATGTCTTCTTTTGATAAAATCTCAAAAATATCAAGTGGAAAATGTTTGTCTATTGGACATGCAAGAATTTCCATCATTTTTTTATTCATTTGAGATCTAGATAAATTGGGGTTCCTTTGTGACTAGATAAAAGTGCTGCCTCAGCTATCTTTGTTGTATTTAATGCATCTTCTGGCCGTACCCTTATGTTTTCTTTACCCTCTGACGCAGCGATAAAATTTTTAATTTCCAAAAGAAGTGGCTCTTCTACATCTTTTCGTGGGATCTCAGCTCCCGTATTGGTTTCTATCTTTACTTCTTGTGTGATAAAATCCGAGGAAATTATTGCATCGCCACAAACTGCATTGAATCTTCTAACTTTAATTGGCGTTATCCAGTTTGATGAAATAATGGCTACTTTGTTTTCTCTAAAACCTAGCATTATTGTAGCAAAGTCTTCGTGCTCATGTCTTATTCTACCGGATCTTGCAAAGACCACTTCTGGAACATCATCAAAAAGCCACATGGCTGTGTCTATATCATGAACTGAAGTGTCATAAATTATCCCAACATCTTTGATGTGGGGAGGCATTCTGTTTTCTCGATGAAATTCTAGCATTATCAGTTCTCCATATTTTTTTGTCTTGACATATTCCTTTACAAGCGAGACTGCTGGGTTGAATCTCTCAATGTATCCTGATGTTAGAGTTACCTTGTTCTTCTTTGCTAATTCTAATAGTTCATCGCCCTCACGCGAGAGATATGTCATGGGTTTTTCGACAAATACATTTTTCTTCTTTTGTAGCAAAGTCTTGGCAATTTCAAAATGAGTTGAGGTGGGGGTGCAAACAAAGGCAGCATCGAATTGTTCTGATCCTAAAAGAGAATCAATGCTTGAGTAGTGATTAACAGAATACTTTGTTCCAAATTCCTTGGCTTTTGATAAATCTGCGTCACAGATTGCTGAAAGAACTCCAAGTTGGGAAAGAATTCTTGTATGGTTCTTGCCAAAGCCTCCCACACCGATTTGTACAATTTTCATTTTAATACACCGGTGTTATCCAGCTGTGATGCCTTTTGTTTCTTCCCATTACAATTTCTGAATATGTGTTCTGTATTTTCTGTGTTATTTTTCCAACTTTACCGTCTCCAACCCTTTTACCATCGACGGAAACAATAGGTGTTACCTCTGCTGCGGTACCAGTCAAAAATACCTCATCAGCAAAATAAATTTCTGTTCTTGGAATATCTCGTTCTATTGTTTCGTAACCCAGATCTCTTGCTATTTTAATCACCGAATCTTTTGTAATTCCTTCTAGTGCAGAAGAACTGGAAGACGGTGTCAGTAATTTCTCATCTCTTAGAATGAATATGTTCTCGCCAGGAGCTTCACTGATGTTTCCAAGATGATCTAATAGGACTGCTTCATCATATCCATTTCTCTTACACTCTTGGGTTGCCAATATTGAATTCAAATAATTACCGCCCATCTTTGCAAGGGGAGGAGTGGAAATGTCATGAATTCTTCTCCATGAAGAAATACCTACTCTAATCCCATTCTTATTGAATAGATCTCCAAAGGGAAACATCACAACTGCCGCATGAGTTGGGCTGCTTTCTGTAACATGGAGATTTATTCCATACTGTCCTACAAAATAAAACGGTCGTATGTAACATGATTCTCTTACATTGTTTTTCTTGCAGAGTCCTATTATTGCATCAGCTATTTGTTTGTCTGTAAATCTTAGTGAAATGGAATACACCTTTCCTGAATTCCTAAATCTTTTGATATGATCCTGCAATCTGAAAATGTAGAGGTTTTTCGAATTCCAATAACCTCGTAATCCCTCAAAAACAGAAGTTCCATAATGAATGGCATGGGTCATTACAGAAACTTTTGCTTCCTCGTCCTTTACAAACTTCCCATCAAACCAAACAAACTTGGGAACAAAAGTTTTCATATACAAAACCAATTCTGTCTATAATTAATCTATTTCTACCAAAACCCAGTACTTGGAAATTTCATACCAAGTACTCTATATGTTAGGTCAGGCACATTTGCAAATTTCTTCACAACATCCCAATTCTCGTGTATGACCTTCACAATTTCAGGTTCCACATACTGCTCCCAGTCAGTATCCTTTCCCATCGCAGATTCAAACATTCTTTGTTTTACAAATGAAGCTGATGTTTCTTTTCTTTGACCGACCCTTGGATTCAACCCATAAAGCCTTAGCACAAAAGCTTCTGCCTTGTCTCCAGTATACGTAAAGTAATCTGTTTTAATTCCATCTAAAATTTGCTTTTTGATGTTCCACGAATAAGGTGAAAGTAATGGAGGTATGTATTTTAAAAATGGTGAATAAAATGTGTAATTCGATATTATGGATATGGAATCTCCAAACACTGATTCTAGCATTTTTTTTCTCAACTCATAACTGAATGGAAAACTCTTACTGTTAATTTCACTGCCATCAATTCTGAATATGACTGGGAGAACCCTTACCTCATTGTCATTTTTTAACTCATTGATGATTTCAATGTGGGCTTTGGTAACGGGATTTAGATGAGCAAGATAGATTGCGATTGTCAATTGTCTTCTATATTTGTCTGGCATATTTCAATCCTTGATTGAATTTGATCAAAACATCCTAATTTGTAGAAAATGGGGACGATGGGACTTGAACCCACGACATCCAGCGCCCGAGGCTGGCAGTCTGCCAAGCTAACCTACGTCCCCGTAGTCTCGCCAGAATGATAGAATATTATCTTTTCAAATGAAATTTAACTATCCGTAGGACTCGTATTTTATCTCGAAGCTTTTATCAGGTCTCTTGTTTCTCTCAGTTACAAATCCTTTTGGAGTCAACACATCGAGGCACCCATCTATGGTTCCCTGCCAACCGCAAATGAAAAACACGGTATTATCCTTGGTAATTTTTTCTCCGACCAGTTTCTCAAGTGGTGACATTTCTTCATTTTTTGACTGCAAGAAAGTCTCCACCCTTCCTTTTTGTCCATTCCAAGTTCTGTTGAACCATTCATCAGGTCGACTGATAGCTGATCTATACCTCAAGTTCCACTTGTCTTTGCCTCGGTCTAAGCTTTCTTCTTCAAGATGAGTAAGTTCCTCTCTGTAGCCAAGCTCATCAACATAGCTTGCTCCATGCAAAACAACTATCTCTCTCTTGCTCCCAGTATCATGAAGGTGACGTGCATAACTGACAAACGGGGCTAAACCAGTACCACCGCCTAGACAGACAATTCTTCTGTCGTCTGGCTCACCATTTGGTTTCTTTTCTTCAATGGTAAAGGCCCCGGTAGGCTTTATCCAAGTAATTTCATCACCTTCTTTTGCGTTAAACAAAACTGTTGTAAGGCGACCAGGAAGTGGTTTTCTGACCCATCTTATGTATAACTCGATGTGTTTTCTGTTTTCTGGATTTGAGGCAATCGAATAAGCTCTTCTGATCACCTTGTTCTCTGATTGTACATGGGCACCTAGAGTTAAAAATTGGCCTGACTTGTATTGAGGCAGTTCTCCTTCTTTTGGTGTAAATCTAAAAACTGCTAAATCTTCTTTTTGAATTTGAATGTAGGAAATTATTGCTTTGTTTTCTACTACCACGCGAAGAATTCCATTCTTGAGAGTTAAATATCTTATGCTATTTTGGTCAAGCTAATTTTCTGGGTCACGCTAAACGTTAATAACCTCACAAAAAAAGTTAATGCAAATCAGATTCCTACTCTGATTAAAATTGGGCCGGTCGTCTAGCCTAGTAGGATACGCCCTTGGCATGGGTGAGATCGTGGGTTCGAATCCCACCCGGTCCACTTTTTAAAAATTAAGTTACAGTCATGTTAAATGTTGATACAGGTGCAAGCGGATCTATATCGCGTAAATTATCCCAGACTAGTACCTGAATTTTGTACGTCCCGCTTGCATGTGGCGTCCAAGAAAGAGCTGCAGTAAGAGTTTGATTGGCAACAAGAGAACCTGTGGCATAATTTAGATCTGATGTAGCTCCACTCGAATCAATTACCTGAACAATGTATGCCCAGTCTACCTCATTCTGACTCACATTTTTTAGCGATGTTTGTAAGTTAAGTTGCTGGTCTACTACCGGAGAATTGATCTCTTCTCCAAGAGAATTAACTATCTTAAAATCAGATACAGAAACTTCGCCATATCCATATGCCGAATTAATTCCAATTATTGCAAGAGCAAAAAGTAATACGAGGAGAAACTTCATTGCAGCAATTCTTGCATTCTTAGATTTAAATTATCCCAAGAGGCAGAAAACGCATGTCCGAATCTAGAGAAACTATCTACATAGGCAAGAAACCACTGATGGCGTACGTTACTTCTTCGCTCATACAGTTGGCAAATCAACCAAGAATATCTATCAAGGCAAGAGGACTAACCATTGGTCGTGCAGTTGACGTAGCCCAAATAATTGCACGAAAGACAGAAAATGCTGGTTACTCAATCGGAAACATCAAGATTGGATCAGAACTACTTCAATCACAAGATGGACGCTCTAGGAATGTTTCTACTATAGAAATAGAAGTAAAGAGAAACTCTTAGGAAACCTTGACAGAAACCTTTCTTTTTTGTTATTTTCTATGATTTTGTTTCGTACTTGTTTTCCATCTTCTTGAATTTCGATAATTCTACAATTTCATTGAACTGATCAAAATCAACAAGCTTATCTTTTAGCTTTGCAGTAGTTCCGTTTTTCCTTAACTCTTTTAGAATTTGCATCGTTGCAAATGTATTGGCGTACAATACGGAGAGTGGGTAAAGAATGAGATTGAATCCCATCTTGTGTATCTCACTTGAAGAAAGTAGCGGCGTAGCTCCTCCTTCTATCATGTTTGCCACCAATGGCGCCTTTATCGATTTTCCTATCTTTCTCATTTCATCAACTGATTTAGGAGCTTCTATGAATATGGCATCCGCTCCTATATCCTTGTACAAAAGGCCTCTCTCAATTGCAGCATCCAAGCCCTCAGTTGCGCGAGCATCAGTCCTTGCTACCACTATGAAGTCATTGCTTTTTCTAGCATCTACTGCCGCCCTGAGTTTCTCACTGTACTCTTCCTTGGCAATCACTTCCTTTCCTGACATGTGTCCACATCTCTTTGGCCATTTCTGATCTTCTAGGAAAATACCGGCGGCTCCAACTGCTTCTAATTCGTTAACAAGCTTCCATACGCTCAAAGGGTTTCCATAACCTGTATCGGCATCAACTATTACTGGAACCGAAACAGATTTACAAATTCGTCTTGCATTTTCAATAGTTTCTGTGGATCCAATAAAGCCATAATCAGGCATCCCAAGCAACGCAGCCGAAGTTCCATATCCAGTTTGAAACATGGCCTCAAACCCTGCTTTTTGGGCTATTCTGGCCGTAATCGCATCATAAACACCGGGAAAAACAAGAGGTTTTGACTTGTCATATACTAATTTTCTAATGCTTTTCAACTATCGCTATACGGTTTTACAATTATTTATTGCTTAATTGATCCTGATTTCCTTGCCCTGCGACTTTTTTTCAGCCGAGTCCATCTTTCGTAGCTCAGATTCTAGGAATTTTCTGTATCGCTGGGTCTCATCCTTGGTCATGTATGAAATGTTTGAACTAAGCGAGTTTCCAATTGTATTGACCCGCTCTATCAGATCCATGGCTACAAATTTGCCAACACCGCCCATCCTAAAAATTACATCAAGTTGGTTCTTGACTATCTTATCCAGAGTCTCAAGGTCTTCTGAAACTATTCTTCCTTTCTTGGTTATCTGATATTTACCATCTTTTGTCTCTTCTACAAGTCCTTCATCTAGCAGTCTCCCAAGTAAAGGATAAATCAGTCCAGGAGAGGGTTTCCATTTTCCTCCACTTTGAGCAGTTGCTGCATCTATTATCTCCTTTCCAGTACTTGGTTTCTTCTTTAGGGCCCCTAAAATGAAGTATCTTGAAAATCCTCTAGGGATTGAACTTCCTACTCTTTGAAACCAATCTGAAATCATCACTAGTGATATCGCTAGCGATATATATTAACAATTCTGACTCTAGTCCTTCACAAGACATATTTATGAAGTGTGAAAAGGAAGATGTCGCATCATGGTTAACAGTATTGACAGTGATCTTCTGATCGTAGGTTCTGGTCTTGCTGGCCTGAGGGCAGCGATTCAGGCAGCAAAGATTGCCCCGCATATCAAAATTGCCGTTATTTCAAAACTGCAAGTTATGCGTTCGCATTCTGTTTCTGCTGAAGGTGGTACTGCAGCTGTTCTATATCCTGAAGATGGTGACACAATAGAGTCTCATGTTTATGATACCGTAAAAGGAAGCGATTTTCTTGGCGATCAAGATGTAATTGAGAGACTCGTCAATGAGATGCCATCTGAAGTCTATCAACTTGAACATTGGGGAATGCCATGGTCAAGGAGAGATGATGGAAGGATTGGCCAGAGAAACTTTGGAGGATATAGCTTTCCAAGGGCAACATATGCTCAAGACAAAGTAGGATTTTATGAAATGCAGACTCTGTATGACACATGCCAAAAATTTGATAACATTGAGTTCTATAACGAGTGGTTTGTTACAGCGATAATTCATGACGGCCAAAGATTTTGTGGTATTACCGCCATCGAGATGTCAAGTGGCACTTTCTATACGTTCAAGGCAAAGGCATTGATTATTGCGACCGGCGGAGCAGGAAGAGTATACAGTTTTTCAACTTATGCGTTAGCTTCAACTCCCGATGGTCTTGATATGGCCTACCGGGCTGGAATGGCGCTAAAGGACATGGAGTTTGTTCAATTCCATCCTACTGGCATACTGCCTTCAGGAATTTTGATTACTGAGGGTGCCAGGGGGGAAGGTGGGTATCTTCTTAACAACAAGGGAGAGCGTTTTATGAAAAAGTATGCTCCAAGCAAACTAGAGCTTGCATCAAGAGATGTCGTATCACGTGCCATGATTACTGAAATCAACGAAGGACGTGGCTTCAAACACGATACGGGAGTAGACTGCCTGAAACTAGATTTGAGACATCTGGGGAAGGAATTGATTATAAAAAAACTTCCTGCAATACGCGAGATATCACTAAAATTCTCAGGAATTGACCCGGCTAATGAACCAGTAGATGTCAGACCAGTATGCCATTACATGATGGGTGGTATTCATAGCAACATAGACGGGGCAACTGAAATCCAAGGTATATGGGCAGCAGGCGAAGCTGCATGTAACAGCGTTCACGGAGCAAACAGGTTGGGTGCAAACTCTACGGCCGAATGTCTTGTATGGGGTAAAATTACAGGCGATCTTGCTGCTAAATATATTTTAGAAGGAAAATCCTCTCCGCCATTTCCATTACATTTGGTTGCGACTGAAGAAAAAAGGATCTATGATGGAATATTTCGAGGTACAGGTAGTGTAAATCCATACGAGGTTAGACAGGAACTAACCGAGATAATGAATAACAAGTCTTATGTTTTTAGAAATGAAGCTGATCTTGTTGATGGCCTCAAGTTGATAAGAGAATTAAGACAAAAAACATGGAAACATGTATACGACAAAGCTAAAGAGTACAATACAAACTTTACAAACGTGATGGAACTTGATTCCATGTTTCGTATATCCGAAGTAATTTTGATGGGAGCAATTTGGAGAAAAGAATCTAGAGGATCTCACGCAAGAACTGACTATCCTGACAGAGATGACAAGAACTTTTTGACTCACACTCTAGTTTACTATGACACAAAAGAGCCAGTTATCAAGACTCATCCTGTCACTATTACTAAATACAAGCCAGTGGAGAGAAAATACTGATGGCCAAACAATTCTCCAACCGCGAAGGTATCAGGGGAATGATAAATCCTACTCGTTATGGGTTAGAGCGAGTTGCATATTGGATGCAAAGACTGAGTGGGCTTGGTCTACTTGCATATTTGATTGGCCACATTTACGAAACAAGCACAATTCTCAACGGAAAGGCTGCATGGAACAATATGCTATCACTAACGCAGACTCCAGGGGGTCATATGATACTTGTACTTGTAATAGGAATGTGTGTTTTTCATACGGGAAATGGAATACGACTTATGATAAGCGAAGGTGGAAAAGGCATAGGAAAGCCTGGCCAACCTGAATATCCATATCGCGCTTCTTCGTTGAATTCCAAACAGAGGCTTTGCATTTGGGTATCGATAGCACTTGCAGCATTAGCGATGATGTATGGTGCCGGAATATTACTTGGTGATTAAGATGCGAGAAAGCATAATCATGAAGATACATTATGGAACTGCGCTTGGAGCAGTGGCACTAGTAGCTGTACACATTCTCATGAGGCTGTCACAGAAATTCTCTGATTCGTTACAATATCAAAATGTAATTACAAATTATCACTTTCTGCCATATGCACTTATGCTTGAAGTGATACTGATCTTGTTGTCCGTACATGGATTTAATGGATTACGGGTTATTCTATTGGAGCTAAAACAAGGTGTCGCATATGAAAGAGCAATTAACTATGGTTCGATTGCAGCAATGATTGTTTTGGTAGCCTATGGTTCAAGAACCATATTGATGGCTGGAATGGGGCTCTCATAACAATGGCAACAGTAGAAGTTCCAAAGGAGCAAAAAGTAGAATCATCTATTCCCGTTACTGTACAGTCAAAGCCAAAGACAATAACACTTCGAATATCTAGGTCCAACCCATCCGAGAACGCAGAAACAAAGTTTGAAGAGTTCAAGATCCCAGTCCAAAAATGGACTACTGTACTTGAAGCAATTCTATACGTAAAACAGAGCCTTGATCATTCCGTTGCCGTTAGATACTCTTGCAGACAGGCATCATGTGGCTCATGTGGGATGAAAATTAATGGCAAGCCTCGCCTTGCGTGCTATACCAAGGTCTCTGAACTTGAATCAAATGTTGTTACAGTAGAGCCAATGAGTAATTTTCCTATAATACGAGATTTGGCAGTTGACTTCAAGCAACTCTTCTCTACACATAAGAAGATGAAACCATTCATTGTAAACGAGGAATCAGAGGTACAGCCTGGCACCAAGGAATTCATCCAGACTCCGGAAGATCTTGAAAAGTTTCTGCAATTCTCATATTGTATCAAATGCGGTTTATGCAACTCTGCATGCCCGACCATGGCAACAGACAAATCATTTGTTGGACCACAAGGTCTTGCCCAAGCCTACCGATACACTGCAGATAATAGAGATCAAGGAAAGAAGGACAGGCTCAAAATAGTTGATCAATCTCATGGAATATGGAGATGTCATTTTGCCGGCTCGTGTAGTAATGTGTGCCCAAAGGGAGTGGACCCAGCAATGGCAATACAACTACTCAGAGGATATCTGCTAGGATTTAGAAAATAGAATCTTTCTCTAAGGCTTTTTAGGGTTTTTACTTGAGTTTACTTGATTGTTGATGGCTTCAGCCATGAAATGATTTGAGACATTCACTTTCACATCGCTTACTCCATCTATCTTCAACAAATTGTCGTGCACGTCTTGGGCAATCTTAAATCCAAATATCGCAGGGCAGAAGGGACTGGTAAGGTGCAAATCTACTTTGACATCTGGGCCAACAATGTCGATATTATCTATCAATTCAAGCTCCATTATTGAGACATTGATTTCTGGATCAACTACTTTTGTCAACTCATCGAAGATCTGTCTTCTCAAATCGGTAGATGCCTGCGCCATAAATCAAAAAAGCGTCTATGCTATATATAACCATTCTATTTCGTAAATTGATGTACAGATCTAGATTG
>JBARDK010000117.1:0-4629 GCA_049795075.1 Nitrosotalea sp.
GTCACTCCCACACTAACCATAAGCGGGGCATCAGATGCAATAGAGTTTTACAAAAAAGCCTTTGATGCAAAGGAAATTAACAGATTTCCAGGACCAGACGGCAAATCAATAATGCATGCAGAAATTAGGATTGGAGATTCTGCAATCATGCTTTCTGATGAAATGCCATCAATGGGATGTCTGTCACCAAAATCAACAGGAGGACCAAGCGGTTCGATATACTTGTATGTCAATGATTCAGATTCTGTCTTTAACAAAGCTGTTTCAGCAGGAGCAAAACCAATGATGCCAATGATGGACGGATTTTGGGGAGACCGTGTAGGCGCACTTTCAGATCCTTTTGGTCACAGGTGGACAATAGCAACTAGAAAAAAAGAAATGACAATAGAAGAAATACAAAAAGCTGGCAGTGAATTCATGAAAGGCCAATGCAAGTAAATTAGTATTTTTTACAGAAGAGCAAAAAGGTTCCATATAACTAAAACATCAGATCAGTAAGATTTAGCTCAAAGCCAGCTATGGGTATTCTAAGCTTGAAATTATCTAGTACCTCAGGCGCTAGTTCCCCAACAATTCCAACCTTTTTACCATCAACAAGAATGTCTGCTGTTCTTCCTTGAACAAATAATGGATCGCTTGAAATTTTTGTGGTAGGCGTGACATCAAACCCTGATTTTAAAAGTGATTGCAGGATTGATTTTATCTCAGTATAGCTTACATCGTTGTGTGCACTGGCACATGCCAGATGAATCTCTTCCCCAACTGGATCATCTCTGTAAAATGCAGTTCCTATCTCAAAAATTTTCTGCGGATATGTCTCGTGTATGTTTCTTGACAGAACATCAACCAGTCCGGGAAGGAGCGCGTCGCGCAATATTTGGTGCTCTTGGCTCTTAGAGTCAGATACTGACATCATACCAGACGAGTCTCTTTTTGTCAGATCATACAGAATATGTTTTCCTGCCAGTCCAAAGTTCATGACCTCAGAATAGCCAAGACCTATCATCGTGGACCTGGCTGCCTCTAATGATACAGTGATTTTATTTTTTTGACCAGCAGAGTTGGCCTGCGGTATTGTAGGCTCAAGATTTTGAATCCCATATCCCAGCGCAACTTCTTCTACAAGATCAATTGATCCAAAGATATCAGTCCTATATCTTGGAACCAAACAAAGAATTTGCTTGCCCTTTACTGTAGCATCAAGCCTACTCTTTCGAAGTGACTTTACCATGACAGATGTGGACACATCAAGCCCAAGTGTATTTTTCACAAGTACTGGATCAAGTGACATCTTCCTAGATGTCAACAGTGGGGTTGAATTGCGTGGTCCTGATATACGGACAGAGGACAATTGGAATCCAGCATTCTGCATGGTATACGCAACTACAGCAAGTGCGTCTTCGGCGGCATTTTTATCAGTGGATGTTACTTCAATCAAGAGATTTTTGCTTGCGGTAGTAACTTCAGTCAACTTTGAATTAATTATTGGCGGAAATGATATCGTGTTTTGCGCAGAATCCACAATAACAGGCACTTTCTTGCTTTCTTCCAGCAAGTGCTTGTATGCCAAGCCGGTCTCTGTCTTGTCAAGTATTTCAGATACAGTCATGTCATCTTGCGAGTTTAATGGAATGAATCTGTGAGTTCTTTCTACAGTCTTGTATACAAGCGGGAATTTTATTTTGCTCAAGTCATGGATACCAATAGAGACCTTCTTTCTTTTTCTCCCAATGCCGTTATGCAGGTCCTCCTGCATTGTGATTATCTGCCTTATTGTTTCATCATCCATCTTTCCATTTAGTGCCTCTATTGCAACGATGTAAGGCCTGACTTTTCCAACTGAAGTATCTGCTTTTATCACATGAGTTCCTTTTTTGATTCCAAGTCGTGGCGCCCCGAACTTTACCCCAAGAAGGCCTTGTAAGCTGGTGACTATGCCATAATCTGTGGAAAAGTCAGGTCTGTTAGGACTGTATTCAACATTGATGTGATCTGATGCCTCTTCTTCAATATCAAGACCCAGAAACGGCAATGTGGAAATGATTTTTTCTCTTGAGACTTTGCTTCCTAGCAGTTTTGTTATCCTGTTAAAATATAATGTAACTACTGGCATTTTGGTACGCTCCTCAACCATCCCAATTTGTTGTTATAGAGTTCACGAACATCATCAAGACCATACCTTAGCATTGCTATTCTTTCAATTCCTCCTCCCCATGCAAGGACTGGATTTTTTATGCCAAGTGGTTTTGTAACCTCTGGTCTGAAGATCCCCATGCCAAATAATTCCACCCACTTGCTAAGCCTTTCATTGTATACCATTGATTGAAGAGAGGGTTCCGTATACGGGAAAAATGTTGGCCAAAACTTGGCTTTTTTGATTCCCATCTTGCGATAAAATTCCATTTGCAACCCCATCAGGTCTCGCAGTGTTACATTTTTTCCAACAACTACTCCTTCCACTTGATTAAACTCCACGAGATGCTTGTAGCTGACCTTCTCGTTGCGAAATACTCTTCCTATTGAGAATAATCTTGCATCATCGTATTCTTGGTCTGCCAGTGCCTTTATGGTAACACATGTAGTATGAGTTCTCAGGACCATTCTTTTTGCAGCATCCAAGTGCCAGTTATAGTGCCACCCGTTCTTGTGAGCTGCGTCAACTTGCTTGATTTGTTTTTGTGTTGCAACTGACTTTGCACTGATATCTTTGAGGTAAAATGTGTCTTGCATCTCCCTTGCAGGATGGTCCTGCGGAATAAACAATGCATCAAAATTCCAAAAACTGGATTGTGTGCTGTTACCAACCAGCTCAGTGAAACCCAGACTGACAAATATCTCCCGAATTTCATCTATTACATCTGCCAACGGATGGCTTCGTGCTGCAAAAACTACAGGAGCAGGGGCCTCCACATCAATTGCTCGTCTTGCAGACTCGTCTGTTACCTGGCTTGCATTCTTGGCTGCCTCTATTCCTTTTTCTGTTACGTTTACTGTCGCATATTTGGTAGAAGTGAAGTTGAGAAACTCTGGCCTTTTTTTGAGCAAGTCAAGTGCGTCCTTGTCTTCTATCTCATCTAATGATATTGCGGTAGGATTTTTTGATGCAATTAATTTTATGATTCTTTCTTCCGAGGTGGTATCATGATACCCCCTGAGCAAGATTCTGTTTTCGTGTATTTCTATCCAGCCATTTTTCTTTGCGTTTGCAATTGCTGGGCTAAATTCATTTTTTAGTTGATCTTTTGCCTCATTAATTTCACATGAGGAAGCAGATAGTGATTTGAGATAATTAACAAGTTGTCGTTCTGGCAATCCCTTCTGCAATGACTCGTTTCCCCTTTTTCCTAGTGCAACAAAACTTTTTTCAGATTCAATGACTTGAACCAGGTCTTTGAACTTGAGCCATTCTATGCCACGCCTTACTTGGTCTATTGATAACTGTGATTTTTCTGATAGTTCTTCGGGTGTCAAGTTTTGCTTTTCAAGTAATGATTTTAGGATCTTTTGCTCTATTGGATGCAGAACTTGTGACATTATGACAAACAACCAAAAAGACTTTTTAAACCTTAACCTAACTAAACCATGAATGTCGTCTGAGGATTTCACAGTAACCCCTTGGAACGTAGAAGGCGATATTGATTATGACAAGCTAATACAGAAATTTGGCACAGAAAAAATTTCAGACGAACTACAGGCACGCGTAAAAAAGATAACAGGCGAGATTCATCCGATGCTAAAGCTTGGATATTTTTTCAGCCATAGAGATTTTGATAAAATTTTAACAGAGTATGAAAAAGGCAACAAGTTCTATCTATACACAGGTAGAGGTCCCTCAGGCTCAATTCACATGGGACATTTACTACCGTGGATCTTTACCAAATATTTACAAGAAAAATTTGACGTAAACTTAATTTTCCAAATTACCGACGATGAAAAGTTTTTGTACAATGATGAAAAGTCCTTCCAAGATGTATCAAAGTACACAACAGAGAACATCTATGATATTATCGCAGTGGGCTTTGATCCAAAGAAGACAAAGATTCTAATCGATACAAAAGACATCAAGAGAATTTACCCAATAGCGCTTGAGATAGCAAAACGCATAACATTTTCAACCGTAAAGGCAGTCTTTGGATTTCAAAATTCTACAAACATTGGGATGATAGGTTTTCCTCCCATCCAGGCTGCGCCATGTTTTCTTCCGTCCATCATAGAAGGCAAACCAACACCTGTTCTCATACCTGCTGCAATAGACCAGGATCCATACTGGCGGGTTACAAGGGACATTGCAGAAAAGATTGGCTTTCCCAAGCCAACACAGATTCACTCCAAATTCTTGCCAGGTCTTGGAATGCAAGGAAAGATGTCATCTTCCATTCCAGAGACTGCTATATTTACAACTGATACAGAAGAGGCAATAGACAAAAAGATCTCAAATACATTTACCGGAGGTCAGCCCACTGTAGACTTGCAACGAAAGCTTGGAGCAAATTTCAATATATGCCCAGTATTCTGGTACCTAAGATACTTTTTTGATACCGAAAAAGAATCAGACGAGCGGGCAAGAAAATGCAGGGCAGGTGAGCTTCTTTGTGGCGAGTGCAAGTGTAATCTCAAGGATGCCACAAA
>JBARDK010000118.1:0-18287 GCA_049795075.1 Nitrosotalea sp.
GCGATATGCAGGTTGTGAAAAAGGGGTTGGATATCGCCGCTGCAGAGTTTTTGGAGCTTGCAAGCGAGCAGAGGCTTGAGATTCTTTCAAGGTTGTACGAACAAAACCTGAAGGTATCTACAGTAGCAAAGGAGCTAGATGCAACGGTACCAGAGGTATTTAGAAACTTTGAGAGACTTGTAAAAGCAGGTCTCATATCAAAGGAATCAGACGGCAGCTACTCAATTAGCACTGCTGGAAAACTCATGTGCAACCAGATATCGCTTGTCAGGTTTCTCTCTGACAACAAAAAGTATCTCCAGGCGCATAGGTTTTCTGATGTATCCGACAAGTTTCTCCAGAGAATAGGAGCACTTGATGGAGGCCAGCACCTCAAAGGTGTTGTCAAGATACTTGAAAAGTGGAAGGAGATCTATGACAATGCAGAGAGTTACATCTACAATGTTCTCTTTGAAGTACCATATACAGCTGATTTCATCGAACCCATCATAAAAAAAGTGGGTCAAGGAATAAAGTTGCGTTCCGTATTTTCAAGCTCTGCCATAGTTCCAAATGACAGAAAGCAGATCTTTGAAAAACAAGGATTCAAAAAATTGATCGAGGATGGAAAGGTAGAACGCAGGATGAAAGAAAACATAAAGACGATCATAATACTAAACGAAAAAGAAGCTTGCGTAATGTTTCCCACATCTGACGACAGCCCAGATGTGAGCGAGGGATTTTACTCAAAGGACTCGAGGTTCCACGAGTGGTGCCTTGACTACTTTACACATTGTTGGGATACTGCAGGACCATTTAGAGAAAAGATGCTTGAAGGCAAATAATCAGTCGTGGAAAAAAGACGCTTCTTTCTCTGATGTTAGCAATAAAATAATTATTAAGAAATTAGTAAATCATAAAAGATTTTGTTTTATTTCTGATTTGTATAAATCATACATTCTTCATTGAAGGTCAGTATGACATGCCACAGACTTCAAGGTTTTAGTTAATTGCCCCGCCAGCTTTGATTAGTACTCCGCCGCCAGATTTTACAAGCAAATGATAATGAGTAAAATCAATATTCAATCTTAGTCCATTTGGAATTGTCAAAACACTACCAGACTGTACTATTACATTTGCTGGAACCGTAACTGTACTTGAAATAGAACAGCTGGAAGGTATAGTCCAGTCGCCAGAAATTGGAGGACCGCAGGAAAGTGATCGCACTGCAGAATCAACCTCGATTCTTGGAAAAGACAGCCCGCTCCCAGAGTCACTAATACTAGTCCCGGTTGTCCTCAAGTCAGACAAGATGGTACTCACCGAGGCAGAAGGATTCTTCTGCTTCAAAATGGCAAATGCACCAGACACTGCAGGAGCTGCAAACGATGTCCCGTGTCCAGTGCTGGTACCACCACCTGGCACAGATGATACCACTGACTGTCCCGGTGCCATGAGACTAAGGAAAGAGGCCCTGTCTGAAAACGACGATACCTGATCAGAGTCACTTGTAGAGCCGACGCTTATTGCACTGGAAACACATGCAGGAGCATCAATTGCATTTGTGTCCCCATCGTTTCCTGCCGCAACAACAGGTGCAATCCCCACTGATTGTAGTGTATCAAACTCTGACTTGTATGGTGGAAAAGACGAATCGCAATTACTTGTAAATGGATCTCCGCCAAGACTCAAGTTTACAGCCGCAATGGAGAAGCTATTTCGCAAGCTGTAAACATATTCAAGACCACTTAGTATGTCGCTGTCAGATGCCACAATGCATGGTGTTGAAGAGACAGAACCACAGTCTGCAACAGTGGCATCCTCATGAAATACCTGCACTGCAATTATACTAGCGCCCTTGGCAAAGCCTGGAAGAACGGTACCATTATTTCCTGCCGCAATGCCTGCCACAAATGTACCATGGAAACATTCAGAGAGAGAACATGGTGCAGCAGCACCAGAGCCTACCTGGCTTGACTGCGCATTTGGACAAAGGGATGAATCGCCTGATTTTACTGTAGTGGAATAGCACGCCTCCGATACAACTTTGCCCAAAAGAAACGGATGAGTCTTGTCAACACCCGTATCCAATATAGCAATTGTCTGCCCAGATCCGTTATACCCAAGGTTCCAGGCATTGCCAGTTCCTGTCAGAGGAATCGTACTTACATCAGACGGATGCAATATCTTGTCTTCATATATGCCAGACACCAGTAGCGACGAGTTTAGCTTCTGCAATGACGCCGCATCAAGCCTCATTGCAATAAACGGAATGCTCTTGAATTTTTTTATGTGATCTACATTAAAAGACAATAAATTGTTTATCAACAAATTCTGGGTCTGGTTAATCGTTTGCCGCTGGTTGGATATACTCAAAGCATTTCGCATCTTGCCCTCTGTAAGAAATGGAAGGTTGAGTTTTATGATAACCTGAACTTTGCCCTGCTTGTGTGCCTTGACCATTAGCTCCCCCAACGCCGACCTAAAGTTTTGTTGCGTAGAGTTTTGAACAACATTTAGAGTTGCGTTTTGGGCAAAGCTTTGCAAAGGCACAACCATACAAGCAAGCAATGTCGCACAGACTATCGCACCCAAAAGCAATCTCTGCATCACAGGTAATTTTTGCAGCTTGTATTTAGGGGCACTGTAAGACTTGATCAGGTTTGAAATTGTGGATACGAGTCCTTCATGGATTCTCTGGACCACAGGTGATACGGAAATACGGAATTTTTGTGAAGAAATTTGATTCAAAATGCGCAGTAAGCTCATTTGGAGCTGCTGTTAACTTCATCTGTAACCCAGAGGTTGCCTGACGAGTCAAATGCGGTGCCTTGTGGAAAATATTCGCTGGCTGCAGATGTAGGAGTTGCCGCATTTGTCCTTATGCTAGCTGATAAGGGACGCCAAGCGCCAGTGCAAAAGCTTGCGGTATGTTTTGTCTGCGGTGGAATTGGCACGTATCTTGTATCTTGATGAGGGTGCCGTTGCTTGGAATCATCGGATACTATGATGGGTATGGCACCTTGGAGACATACCACATGTACTCTGGATACCTTATCTTTCTTGGTTCAATTGTAACCTTCTGGTATCTGTCACTGCGATGGATAAACAGAAAACCAAGTTGTCTTACTGCAAGTAAATATTCTACCTAAAGTTTGCAGACCTGAATCCTAAAACTATATTAGAAGTAATGTCATACCATAACCAGCGGCGAGGGTGGGAGTTGAACCCACGAAACCGAGCTGGTCATGGAGTTCAGTTCCACGGAATAACGTCTATCCGACCTCGCCAAATCTTTTTTGTCTTAATTATTGTATAAAAATCCGGGTAATACTGTTATAATCAAAATACATTACTTATCCAGTATTTGAAAAAAGATGCTGGTTTCATAATCAAGACAGCAGTACTGTTTTGCGTTCTTTCTGCAGCGTTCTCGTTTGTTGGAATGCTCTTGCCAGAAAAAGGCCAGTTGCACAATCCAATAGGTGGACTGAACATACACGAGATCTCAGGACATCTCTTCTGGGGACTAGTTGCGGGCGCGGCATTTCTTAGCCTAAGATATGTAATAATCACGGGCCTCTTTGCAGTGCTCATTGATTCAGACCACCTCATTGCATTGTTACATGTTGACGCGTTATCAAGAATGTCGCATTCTATTGCATTTGGTATAATCGCAGTCGTGGTATTGATGGTATTATTTGGAAGAAAAGACTACAAACTTGGTGCGGCAGCGTTTGCAGGTGTATTGTCACATCTCTCCTTTGATACGTTTGCAGGCAGCGACGGCAGGTTCCCATTGTTTACACCGTTTTACAACCACCAGATTGTATTCCAAAATATTGACTGGATTTATTTTGAGGTTGCAGCAATCATCATAGTTGGAATTGTGACGATTCTAGCAAGAAGAGAGGAAATGCAGGTACAGAACACAGTTACAAAATAAAACTTTAGACTAGCCTAGTATGAATTAATTTGCCAGTGTCTAAATTTTGCTTGATCTCTAGGCGCAAATCAAAATAACTAGAGGATGCTAAAGGTGGACAGCAAATGGTAAAAAAGAAGGCCCCTGCCAAGAGACCAAAGAATGCAAAAAATACAGGTACAAAAAGCAGTACTAAAAAAAGCACGGTACCTAGAAACAAAGGCACAAGAAAAAGCAAAGGTGTAGACCCTGACAGGCTTGCGCTCTCAAAAAACGATATTTTACAGTTTTGCGATAGGGTGCTAAAAAAATGGCAGCAAGACCCCATACCAAACTCAAGAAACATTCCAGCAATGATTGCAGTAAGAACCGGCGTGATCTTTTCCGACGAGGTATCGCTCCAGGCAATCTGGTCTGAGATAATATCATGGGTCTACCAATTGCTGTACGAAAACGCACAGGCCCAGGCAAGACATGAGAACCAAGAGTGGGCAAAGACGTTTTCCAAGATAAGAAACGACTAGATGAGATTAAAGATCGCTAGTTTTCATAACCTTAACATATTTTCTTGCGGCTCTTTCAAGCTCGCGGTCGTCAGTTACAAGTATAAGGCTTGACTTTTCTGCAACTGCAAGATACGACGCATCATAAGCTGTCAACCCTTCTTTTATGGCAAGTTCATGTACACGCTTTTCCAGCTCATTGATACCGACTATCTGCATGCGTTGCATTAAAAGCAATATAGAGTCAAGCAAAGCAGATGATTGTTCTTGTGTAATCTTTTTTTCGCGATATGAAAGTCTCCAGATGACATTTGATACCTCGTAAAGAGTCAAGTCTAGAACATATTGTTTGTTTAGAATCCCTATTGATTGAGAGTCCTTGTTTCTTACAATATTTAGCAAGGAACTTGCGTCAAAAAGTCTATCGTTCATTTCTTGACGATCTTACTGCCTTTACAATCTCGTTGCTACTAACATTTTTCCGTAGTATATGACCTATCTCATCTAGATCCTTTGAGAGTTTTTTCTCTTCAATCTTTCTTACCTCTTCTTCTATGGCCTTTCTTACAACTTGGCTTACCTTTATGTGATGTATTCTTGCTTTTTTTCTCAGCTCGTCTGGTATCTTTGCCGAAACAACTGTAGTCATAGTATTACTTTAATGGTAATACTTTATAAGTATTATTTAGACAGGTCGTCATGTTACTGACTCGTGAATAGACAAGAGACCAGAAAATGCCGCTCAGCTTTTAAATCCAATAATTCAAGAGACACCATTTGGCAGACAAGAAAAAAGCGCCAGAACCAAAAAAGCAAGCGCCCAAACCCAAGACTGGCAGGTCAATCAAGCCACATCTTCTTTCCTGGGCAGTCTTTGTTCCAACTGTTGTCATAGTTTTCATCAGCCTAGTACCGATAGTCTTTCCCGCATTGATAGCAAGGACAACAAGCCCGCTTCAGGCAGCAATCTTTTCCCCAAATGTAGTCAACCCGTTTGAACCAGGAGTGCTTGCAGCGCCGCTGATTATAATAAACATCATCATACTTGCAATAGGTATTTCATACTACAAGAGGTCAAAGTGCAAGGCATATTTTGAAAAAATTGCAAGCTTTGAGCTCTCACAAAAACAGGCATTAATTGGCGTAATTATCATACTTGCAGTCTTTGCAGCACTGACTGCAGGAACGCTATCAAAGGAAGAATCATGGGTAGATTACACAAGTGTCAAAAACAGAGTTCTGAGCTGGGACATATCTCAGTTTGGCACAAGCTTTGAGCCGCATTTCAGATATCTTTTACTTTCCACCTCGCTGCATGCATTTGGCAACATGCGAGTGATTCCATTTATCACAAGTATCGCCCTGCTTGTCCAGACATATTTTTTTACAAAAAAGATCACAGGAAAAAGACTTGCAGGAATTGCATCCATGGTACTTGTGCTTCAAAGCGACATCTTTGTCACATACAGCACGACTGCAAGCTATGAAAATTCCTGGATACTGCTCTATCTTTTCTCGCTGTACATGGTTTTAAAATTCTGGCCGCCATCTCCTGTACCATACTTTCTCTCAATATTTTCAAAGCCCCTTACGCTTGCATTTCTCCCAATGAGTCTTTATTTTATCGCAAGATCCCAGCTTCCAAAAAAGTCCAAGATGTACTCACTTGCCACATATGGTGTTATCATAATTATTATTGCAGCAGCTGCTGCATCATACAAGATAAACCTTACAGGCGGTGCCATATCACTTGACGCCTCCCAGTTCTGGCAAGGCTTTGCAGCAATGGCAATGCAGATGAGGTTTGACTACATCGTGGTACTGTTTCTTTTGCCGTTAACAGTGATGCTCTTTTTTGCATCAAGAAAGGGAATACTGCATGCAGATTCCATCATGATATTTGTGCTTGTCATACTGTTAACATCTCCTTTCCTGACAGGATTTACACATCAGACAAACCAGCCCTACAGGTTCGTCTCGCTCTCGGTCTTTTTTGCAATAGGTGTCGGGGTACTGTTATCTAACAAAACTAGGAAGCAGAACGAATTATCGTCCAGTACGTAGTTACCTTGTCTCCTGGAACTACTGGATACCCATCATGGTCTGCAGCTGCGAGTGACTCTTGGCCGTTTGGCGTGTTTGCAGATATTAGGTTCAGCGACACTATGGTAGAAGACTGGTGTGTTATGATTTCATTTACTTGGAGGATCTCAAGGTTTTGCCCTCCAGTGTTTACTAGATTTCTATTGAACATGCCTATGTTGGAGTTTATCAGGCCGTTGAGCTGATCCGGATGATATACGGTAACACGCGGTGTCTCAAGGTATGCAACCAAGTTCCCTGACGAGTCATGTACAACTATCTGTGCATAAATTCCAAGTACAGATTGCTGCGAAGGACCCGTAGTCTGCGCAAAAGAATTTCCAGTTGACAATGCCAAGATAGAGCATATCACCAGAGCAAGCAGCAGCATGCGCATAGTTTTCTTGGAACTATTTTGCACTAATAAGCTTCTCGAAAGATATTGTCAGGTTCTTGGGACATGTAATAATTATCGTGGTATGAAAAAGCACCTTTTTGACAGTACCTTATTAAAGGAATCCAGATAGAATTCCAACGAAGCCCGGTAGTGTAGCGGTCAAGCATAGGGGCCTTTGGAGCCCTTGACCCCAGTTCGAATCTGGGCCGGGCTACTCTTAAAACCAAATTCTTCTGTATCATCACATGTAGTTCATGTGAGGCATATTGATTGGTGGCATAAAGTGTGGCAATATTGTAATACCAATCAGAATTGGCACAGCAAACAACAGTACTGGTATTGCAGCAAGAAGTATTCCAAGCAAGAGACAGCTTCGTGCCCTTTTCGGATCATCATCTAGAATAACAAAATATGCAACTACTCCTCCCAATACGTTAAATACAATAGGTAGCAGGAACCAAAGGCTGCTTCTTCTTTTAATCTGCACGGCATAGATAATGCATTTTTTACATTTAAACCATAGTCTTCGGTCCACTCGATTTACAGATGCATCTTTGCTAATGCATGTTCAAGTGATTTGTGTATCACATAATCACAACCTGTATTTGACTGGACGAGTTTCTAAAGACAGATGATTCCTACAAGATGATGGGCTATATCAGTAGAAACCAGATAATTGTAGATATAGTCAAGGACTTTTTGCAGACGTGGGAATCCAAAGGTGAAAAACGCAGGGCCAGAGCTAAGTCGGACTAGATCTCAAGTCTTGCAAGCAGTTTTGTTGCTATAGCAAAAAATATCACGGCAAGAACAGTCAGAACAACCATCTCGTACCCAACTGTATCAGTAAAGTTGCCAAATATCCCAGCGCGCACCACATCAACAAGATATGTTAGAGGGTTGAGATAAAATGCAGTTGCAAGAATTGGAGGAGCACCCTGCGCAGGATAAAATGCGGTACTCACAAATGCAAAGAACAAAAATACGGTATTTATCACCACGTTGAACCCCTCGCTTGATTTCAATCTGGTAGATATGATGGACGCAATGGAACCAAATAGTATGGCACCAGTCATTGAAGCAAAGACAACAAGAGGTATTGTAAATACATTAAACTCTACTGACTTGAAAAATATTGGATACCCAATTGCTGTTATCAATCCAGCAGATACTAGCCCAATGATTCCAATCGTATATACATTTGACAAGATATACTGCACGCGGGTAAATGGGCCGACCAGAATCTGCTCAAACATTCCATGCCTCCTGTCGTTCCAGATTATGATACCAGAGACGAGAGTGCTGTTCATGATATTGAACCCAATCATGCCAGACGCAATAAACGCAGGATAGTTCAGGCTCTTTGAGCCAAACGGGACACTATGAATCAGTGCAGTATATGCAAACCCTGCAACGAAAATATAGATGACAGGAAATATCACTTGCCATATCACAAAGCCCATGTTGAGCGATATGGTAAGATTCCTATTTACCAGACGAAATATTGGATGCATTGGAATTTTTCACCACTGTAAGAAAGATCTCCTCAAGGCTTGTCGGAATCACACTCAAGTCCTCTATGGTAATGTAGTTTGATTGTAATGCCTGCAATATTTTTACTAGAACCTGCTCCGAGTCTGCAGAATGTATTGTAATTACGGTTCCCTCGTCATGGAGAATGTCATAGTTTCCAACCCCTGACAAGATACATGAGATCTCTTGCTGTGTCTTTCCTATGCGAATCTTGATTGTCTTTTCCCTTCCAAACTTGTTTTTGAGCTCGTCTGGTGTATCAACAGCAATAATTTTTCCCCGGTTTATTATGGCAATCTCGTCGCAGAGATATTCTGCCTCCTCAAGTATGTGTGTTGTAAAAAATATCGTCAGCCCATCGCGTACCTTTCCCTTGATATAGTCAAGCAGTCCCCTTCGCGCAGATGGATCAAGTCCTGCTGTTGGCTCGTCTAAAAACAAAAGATCCATGTCATGCATGAATTCCCGTGCAACCTGGACTCGTCTTCTCTGTCCAATCGAGACGTCGTCATTCTTCTTTTTTCTTATATCCTGCAGGTCAAAAGCCGTGAGAAGCTCCTCCACCCTGTCGCGTCTTGACTTGATACCAACATCCCACATCATGCCATATTTCTCAAGGGATTTTTCTACAGTAAGTGTTGGCTCGTAGCTTGGCTGCTGTAACACCACACCAATCTTTTTTCGCACATCAAGGGGGTGTTGCGACGCATCTATTCCAAGAATAGTGATGGTACCGCTGCTTGGAGGAATCAATGTAGTCAAAAGTTTCATTGTAGTAGTCTTGCCAGCACCGTTTGGCCCCAAAAATCCAAATATCTTGCCTGACTCTACTGATAAATCAATGCCATCAACTGCTATGACATTTCCATATGATCTTGAAAGGGATTTTACCTCGATGCAAAGCATTTGATGATTTTCTTGCGCCCCCACTAATTTAGCTACTGAAATTCAGGCTTTTGGTTAAATGTGGTTTCATTTTTGAATTTATTCTCTTTGTCTGAGTATATTGATAATTTCTTGCAGTCGTTTAGGGTTTAACGCAAACTGTGGACCATAAGACGTGGGATGTTGTAAGACCAGATTTTCTTTTACCAGTTTTTTTAATTTCTTATCGATATCACCCTTTAGATGAGAAGGAAATCCAGTTTTCAAGTTCTCAAGAGAGATGTGTTTTTGCCTATCCTGTTATCATAGTATAACTTTCTCAGAATGGCACTGCTTACGTCATCCAGCAATGATTTTATGAGACGGTCTAGGCATTTAACTATTATGTAATTATTTACCTAATAATAGGTAATTATATTAATAATAATACTAGATATGGCAAAGAAGACTCTTTTGAAGAACAAGGCGTTACAAAACGGTCCACTGGAGAGCGTGTTTCCAGGAAGTACATCGAAGATTCTAGATTTCCTTGCAACCTTCAAAGATTGGGACTATTCCATATCAGACACTGCCAAGAATTCTGGAGTCTCTTTTAAGACTGCATTGAACGAGATAAGAAATCTAGAACGACAAGGTATAGTTTTCAGAACAAGGATTGTTGGAAAGGCCACGATGTATAAACTAAATCTAGAATCAAAACAAGGATTCTATATTGACAAGCTGATATTTGAGATTGCTACAAAACGAGCTCTTGAAGCAAAGAACAGCGGTAAAACTAAGATAGCAATATAGATCGCCCAGATTAAAAAATCAACTTCTTTGTTACTAGAAAGTTGTCCAAGTATGAAATATGGCAGATCGCGTAGGCCAAAAATTCTTATTAATACACAGATCTTAACTGATTTTGATTTGTCCGAATTTGATTCATTGATGAATAAACTTCTTGAGCAAAAACCAGAGATCTCAAGGGATGATATACAAGATATGATCCAAAAAAAGAAGGAGAAGATAGGTGCCGGGTATCTTACAGACCAAGGTGCCCTCTTTCTTATTGCGTCAGACCTTGGCGTGTCATTGAGCGAGCCGCTAAAGGTCGAGATGAGCCTCAAGGACCTCTATGTTGGAGCAAAGGAGATTACACTTGAGACACGAGTGATGAATGTCTATCCAGCAAGACAATTCTCACGAAAGGACGGCACACAGTTTCTTTTGCGTAACATGACAGTATATGACGGAGACCATAGAGCAAAGGTAAAGTTATGGGATGAAAAGGCAAACCTTCCCGGTATAGAGAATCTAAAGCCAGGGGACTTGGTCAGGATAATCAAGGCCTATGTAAAATCTGACATGAAGGGCAATCCCATAATTAACGTCGGTTCAGGTTCTACCGTAGAGCCAAACAGCACGCAAAGCAAGATCCCAGGTCTTGATGCAATAACAGACAATGTATCAAACGTAAAGGAGAACCAACAGAATCTAGTGGTATCAGGAGTTTTGGATGGAAACATCCGCACTACAGAGTTTACTAATTTCAAGGGGGAGCCAGGCAAGGCATTACAGCTTCGACTAAAGGGTAATGACGGTACAATAATTCGCGTAGTATTGTGGAACAAGGACGAGAACTCTGTTCCAAAGGTAGTCTTGTCTGGTGCAAAGGCAAGATTGATTGGAGTGAACACAAAGATGGGCCAGATGGGCCTTGAGCTTCATGGTGACGAGGGAACGGTACTTGAGATAGATGGAGCAAAAGAGATAGAGAAAATGGTTGTAAGAATTTTATCTGCCACAAAGAGCGAGTCTGGAAGCAGGCTGCTTGTTGGAACAGTACAAGATAAAAAACTAATAAACATTGTCGATACGTCTTCAATTACATCAGACCTCAATATTGGTGATGTCATCGAACTTTTGCCATCAAAGATATACGGAAACTCTGTGACTATAGAACAAGATTCCTCTGTAAAAAAAATTGATGACCAAAAGATGCCAAAGTTATCAGATGTTAGGACAAAGATACGAGATGTCAAGCCATCAGATGGAATCTATTGCGTCGAGGCCATAATTTTAAAAGCTCCACAAAAGCGTGAGGTACAAACAAAGACAGGCGAGTCCATCTCACTTTCTGAGACATTTGTTGAGGATGATACAGGACAGATATGGCTCAAGGGCTGGCGTGTACAAGCAAGGCTGCTAGAGCAATTCACCCAAGGCGAGATAATCAGTGTTACAGGTGTTACTGCAAAGCCAGGTCTTGAGGGAAGAACAGAGATGTTTCTTACTGCATATTCAGTCGTTACAAAAAAGAACTAGTCCCAGAATCCTCGTGTAGTGACATATTGCCTTTCTGCTTCGTATATCTGCCGGTAAAGTTCTTCTTCGCCTACCATGTTTCGTAGTATCCTTGCACCAGTGTCTGCACCAACACCATATCCTGACAACACAATAAGGGCAGTACTTCCAAAATTTTCTAGCAGTGATGAAACTTTCCATGCGCGGTTGAACTTGTGGTTCTCCTCTACAGTTATTTTTTTTCCCGCTGCCTTTTTTTGTACTATTTTTGACAGGTCATAGTCAGAGTAAAACGTAGCAGCTACCTGCCTTGACTTGCAGTGCGGACAGGCAAGCACACCCTTTACTTCATGAGTCTCTACCACTTTTTCCCACTTGCCGCAGCGCATGCAGACAAGCCTATGTTTTGTTTTGACAAGCCGCGCTTTTACCAAGTCAAGCACCCCCTTGTCAAGATTAGCAGGAGACGAATAGTATTTTGTGGTATGATCAAGTATTGGCTCTGCAAGTTTTGAGAAACTATCAACCTCAAACCACCGCGATGTTATGGTACCATCTAGTATACTTGCAAGAGTCTTTGCTGTTCCCTCCAAGTCATACTTGTCATGGAAGAGCTCCCGCAGGGCTTCCTTTGCAAGTACAGTGCCAGAATATCTTTCATAGAGAAACCTTGCAGATTTTCTGTCATATACTGCCCCCCTGCCTACGATTCCAAATTTTTTTGCAACACACCAAGTTCTCCAGTTTACGTTATGTGTACCAGATAACGATGCACGCACGATTGATTCCAATTCATACTTGTCTTTTAGTACAGATACCACCGAGTCCTCGTTGATTCTCCCATTTGATGATATCATGATACGATATGCATCAGACCTTGAATCGGCAAGATATCCACTCTTTGCAGAAAGCATTGCAGAAAGAAGCGTGGCAAGTGTTGCATTGATTCTTGTTCCAAAGCACGCATGAATTACTATAGTGTTTCTTGCACGCTGCGATTCCACAACAATTGTTTTCTCGTCCGGAATTGCCCCCATCTTCAGACTTTCAATTATCTTGTTTGCAAGCGGCTCAAGTTTTGTCCTGGTGCGGTATAGCCCCACCTTTCTTGCAGTGGCAAGATCAACTGGTATGTTCTCTCCCTCCCAGTATGGAACATTTATTCCGGCAGACTGGACTGGTTCTACGTTTATCTTAAGTGAACTATCATCAACGTTTAAAATTCTCCATTGCATCCCGCGCAACACAAAGACATTTCCCGGATCGCCATTATCACCCACAAATCTCTGGTCAAGGCTTCCGATCATTTTTTTGGATACAGTATCGAGCACCTTGAATTTTAAAATGTCAGGAATTGTGGATAGGTTTTCAAAATAGTACCTAAAAGAGCGTCCCCTTTTTTTAAATACCATCTCGTCTTTATCAAAAAATACAATGGAACCATTATACAAAATATCTAACACACCAAACAGGTCCTCAAGTGTTGTCTCTCGAAACGAATAGGCCTGGTTTATCATCTTTAGCGCAAAGTCAATTGGAACAATTCCAAACTGCATTGTCATGCCAACCAAGTGATGTGCAAGCACATCTAGTGCACCGTCATGAATTATTTGGTTCTCGATTGATTTTTCTCTGACACGCTCCAGTATGGCAAGTGCTTCAAACTCATCATCGGCATTGTTTGTTACAATTAATCCCTTTGCAGACAAGCCCCTCCTGTGCTTGCTTCTGCCAATTCTTTGCACAAGTTTTGATACCTGCCTTGGAGAACCATAGTGAATCACAAGTTCTACAGATCCAATGTCAAGGCCTAGCTCAAGCGATGATGTACAAACTACGATGCCAGGCCTTCCCTCCCGTAGCGTCTCCTCAGTCTCCTCCCGTACCTGTTGTGAGAGAGATCCGTGGTGCATGTCTATTCGCAGACTGGACCGTTCCTTTAGTACAGATGCAAGATATTCTGACTCGCCACGGGTATTTGTAAACAAGAGTACTGGCGAGTCTGCATAGTTTTTGGTAACGTAATCTATGACATAATCAACAACATCAGTTATGGTCCCGTCGATGTATCTTACCTCAACGTCATACTTTCTAATTGAGCGGTCCTCAATTATCTTGCATTTTCTTTTTGTTCCTACCACAAACTTGGCAGCCTCCGAGGTATTTCCTACTGTTGCAGAAAGCCCAACTCGAGTTACAGGAAATTTTGTGTTTGCCTGCAGCCGCTCAAGGCTTAGCGATAGCTGTGCACCACGTTCATTTCCCAGTAGCTCGTGCACTTCGTCTATTACAATCCACTCCAGTTCGTCAAGTGCTTGTAACATTTTTGGCTGTGTCAGTAAAATTATGATAGTCTCAGGAGTTGTTATCAGTACATCGGGCGGTTCCAGTGCAATCTTTTTCCTAACTGACTGCGGTGTATCTCCATGACGAATCTGAATTGTAAGGCCCTCATTTTCTGCATATCTAATGACTCTTCTAAAGACATCCCGGTTTAGTGCCCGCAGTGGAGTGACATATAATGTCTTAATCTTTCCAAGTTTTTTTGACTTGGCAACCCTGTCAAAGATTGGAATCACGGCAGTCTCGGTCTTGCCAGAGCCTGTTGGTGCAATAACCAGCGAATCAATCTTTTGAGATATTATAGGAACAGCTTTTTTCTGGATCTCAGTTAGGTGCTCAAAACCAAGATTGCGAAACTTGTTCTCTAACTCAAGCAGTGGAGGATGTAGATGATTCTGGTTCTTTTGGTTGTCTTGTTCTAGATCGCTCGTATACCATTGCACCAACTATGCCAGCACCAAATAAGATAATTGTGATAACCGGTATTTGATCGAAAATTCCTGCCATGAGTCACGTTACAACCACAGTGATAAATATCTTAAGGTGTTTCGATTAGGCCCTGCTCAATGATACTATATGACATCTCCTTTTTTGCGCCAAATGCAGGCAGTACCTGTGCAGAAAACTTGTTGCCCTCTTTTGATAGTTTAATCTTTTTGTGGGTAAAGATGCTAATTGACTTGTCAAGGTTCTCCACATCTTGCTCGCCTGACCTTCTGACAACGTTGGTTATAACAACTGGAATCTTGTTTTGTATGCAAAGCAGGCTGAGTGAGTGCATGTATTCCATGAATTGTATGTGTTTTTCAAGCGAGTTTGATTCTTTTGAATACTCGAACGAAAAAAGATCTGTGATATTATCTATTATGACCAGTCCCGGATTTACCTGCGATATATTTTTGAGATATCTGATTTGCTCGGCGGTATTTGTCACGCGTGCAACAATGATATTGTCTAAAAGACTTGGTGCAAGTTGCTTGGCATGCATTAGCTGAAGTATTCTTTCAGGTCGAAAGCTGCCGCTTGTGTCCTGATAAATTATTTTTTCACTAATTGCGTTGGTACAAATCTGCATTGCAAGTTGTGTCTTTCCGCTTCCACCAGACCCAAAGATGTCAGTTATGATGCCAGCAGCTATTCCCCCGCCCAATAGATTATCAAGTCTTGACAGACCGGTTGAGATCAAATCGATTGTCTAGAAAATACTGGAAATTAAATGGTATAAGTGATGATCGGGAAGGCTTTTATTTACGATTTCAAGCACTGGTGACAAGTGAATTATTAATTGTCGCAACCACCGACGCAAAAACGACCTCTGACAACGCTGCAAAAAGGTGTTAACAAAAAGGTTACAGTCAGACTCAAGAGCGATATAGAATACCAAGGAAAGATGAGCAATGTTGATTCATACATGAATCTAATCATGACAGATGCAGAAGAGGTCAGCGGTGGCAAGGTAGTTGCAAATTATGGTAGAGTTATCGTAAGAGGCAATAATGTACTTTTTATCAAACTAGAAAACGAGCTGTAATGACCCTGGCAATGAAAGAAGCAGGTAGGAACTATCTATTTACTTCAGAATCAGTTACCGAGGGTCATCCAGACAAGGTATGTGACCAAATTTCAGACGCAATTTTGGACGAGTTCCTAAAACAAGATCCCGATTCAAGGGTTGCAGTTGAGACCATGACAACTACAGGAATTGTTGTTGTGGCAGGCGAGGTCACATCAAAGGCAAGATTTGACATTCAGGATGTGGTCAGAAAAACAATCAAGGAGATAGGCTATGACGATCCACAGTTTGGTTTTGATGCTGACTCGTGCAGTGTCCTAGTTGCTATCCATTCCCAAAGTCCTGACATCTCAAATGGAATCTCTGCCAATGACAACAAGGAGCAGGGAGCAGGAGACCAAGGGCTGATGTTTGGCTATGCAACAAATGAGACTACAGAGTTTATGCCGATGCCAATAATGCTTGCTCACAAGCTTACCCAACGCCTTGCAGAGACAAGAAAGAAAAAAGAACTTCCCTGGGCAAGACCTGACGGAAAATCACAAGTTACCATAGAATATGAAGACGGCAAGCCAAAAAGAATCGAGGCCATTGTTGTTTCAACACAGCATTCTCCTGACGTTACAAACGAAGAGATAAAAAAAGAAATTATTGACAAAGTTATCAAGCCAGTCTGCGGCAATCTATGGAATGATAAAATAAAGATTCACGTAAATCCAACTGGGAGATTTGTAATCGGCGGACCTCCAGGAGATGCAGGACTTACGGGAAGAAAAATAATTGTGGATACATATGGCGGCATGGGAAGACATGGTGGAGGGGCATTTTCTGGAAAAGACCCATCAAAGGTAGATAGATCCGCGTGTTACATGTGCAGATATATTGCAAAAAATATTGTAGCGGCAGGACTTGCAGACCGCTGCGAGGTCCAAGTTGCATATGCAATAGGTGTGGCACAGCCAGTTTCCCTCATGGTTAGCACATTTGGCACAAGCAAAATACCAGAAGAGCAGATTGAGAACCTAGTTAGAAAACACTTTGACATGAGGCCTGCTGCAATCATATCTCAACTAAAATTAAAAAACCCAATTTACAGAAAAACTGCAGCATATGGACATTTTGGAAGAGACGCGCCAGAATTTACTTGGGAAAAGACTGACAAGGCTGACACACTAAGAAAGGCTGCAGGCCTGTAGCATCTCCCCGTATTTTGTAAATGTAACTCCTGAAATGCGAACAAGTTTTCTGTGATTGCCAATATAATCACCCACTAGAATACTGAGATCGTCTACACCAAACTGCGATGTACTGGAACAAAGAGCATCATGATATGCCTTTTCAAAGTCTATATGTCTTATCTGCGCCTTGCCCCCTACCAAGTCTCTTACAAAGCGATTATACGTTACAGTCTGTGGACCGACAAGATCAATCACCTTTCTTGAAAACTGTTTTCCATGTATGGCTTTGATTACAACTCTTGCCACATCTGATACCAAGATAGGCTGCAGTCTATATTTCCCAGAGCCTGGAATTATAACAGAATTATTACTTTGCTGGCTTGAAAGTATCTGTGACAGTGGATCATTTTTTCCCATGATATACGATGGTCGAAATATTGTATAATCAAGTCCAGATTGTACAATCTCTTGCTCTGCTTTGAATTTTGAGATAAAATATCCCAGCGTAGATTTTTTGTCAACACCAAGACCGCTTAGGTAAATTATTTTCTTGATTCCGGCTTTCTTGCAGAGTGCAACTGCATTTCTTGTAAGATTGACATTTACGGTATAATAGTCAGAGCCTGCTGTCTGCCTTCCCTTTCCAATAAAATGCAGAAGAGCTACAGACCCTTTCACAGAACCTACAAGGACATCTTCTGTAAGGTCTTCTGATATGATAGCCCTTCCAAAATCAACTGCCTTTTTTCTGCCCTTTCTCACTAGTGGTACAATCTCAAACCCATTTCTTGCAAGAAACTTGCCCACATTTTTCCCCACAAATCCATTGGCGCCAGAGATGACTATCTTATCCATATACACTCACAATATATCCGACAAATTAATTTTGGTGTTGGTTTAATCTCTAGATACTTGAAGAACCTGTCTGACTGCTATCAGATTCTGGGCGTACAAAAGGGAGCATCGCAAAAGGATATCAAGAATGCATACAGACAGCTCTCGCTCAAGTATCACCCAGACAGAAACAAAGATGACATAAGTGGAGAAAAGTTCAAGCAGATTACAGAGGCATATCAGTTGCTTCGACGCGAGGAAAAGTCAAAGACAAAGGTTTCTGAGACAGATGTTGCGACAAAATACACACAGTTTTGGAAAAAATATGACGGTAGCAAGATGAATAACGATTTTAATTTTGGGCCCAACTTTGCAGGATTTAAGAATCCATTTGGGGCAAGCATCCAAGAAGAGTACAGCCATTTTCAAGAAAAGGAATTTTCCTTTAAGAGTACACATATCATACTTTATGGCGGCCTTGGTCTGTTTGCGTTGTGGATAATACTGTCTAACATATTCAAGTGATATCACTAAGGATTAATACAGAAAAAAATAATCACTCACATGGAATCTGACTCTGTGCCAAAGGGGAAGATGAGAACAGGTTATACCACAGGAACTTCTGCAACGGCTGGAGCAAAGGCAGGAGTACTTGCCATTTTAAATCAAGAAAAGATAGGCCTTATCGATGTCACACTACCAAAAAAATCCAAGATCCAAATAAAGATTGAAAAATGTGAATTTGACAGGCAATCTGCCCACTGTTACGTAATAAAAGATGGTGGCGACGATCCAGATGTTACCCATGGTGCAGAGATAAACACCGAGA
>JBARDK010000119.1:0-3781 GCA_049795075.1 Nitrosotalea sp.
CATGAGGCCTATCCCTCTCACATCAATCACTCCTTTTTTGCCTACGAGTTCTTGCAATCCTTTCCTTAGCAGGTTGCCCATCTTGGTTGCATTTTCTAACAACTTGTCACGCTTTATGACACGAATAGTCCTTGCTCCTACCGCCATGTCTATTCTGCTGCCTCCTCCCCAAGTGCTAGATAACGCTGATCTGTCACCTGGCTCAAATTTCTTGTTGTACATTGTAGCTCCCACCTGTAATGCCTTGGCTGTACTCATGATGTCAGGTATTACTCCATAATGCTCAAAGGCCCACCACTTGCCTGTATGGCCAATACCTGACTGCACTTCATCTAAAATCAACGGCACGCCATACTGTGTAGCACACTTTCTCAAGTTTTTGATGAATTTTTTGCTTGCAACATAATATCCGCCCTCCCCTTGAACCACCTCGGTTAGAATAAACGCAATCTTGTTTTCTTTAAGCAAAGATTCTACAGACTCAATTTCAGGATCATCGTCTTTTATGCAGAACTTGATCCTCTTGACTGGAAATTCTGGAAAATTGTATTTGTGTACTGGCTTGCTAAAGGTAAAGCTAAGTGCACCAAGTGTTCTCCCATGAAATGCTCCAATGCACGAGATTCCAGGCAGCGGTCCCATCATTCTATATGCAATCTTTATTGCATTCTCTACTGCCTCTGCACCACTATTGATAAAAAATGTCTTGAAATTTTGCGGTAGTATTGTTGATACCGTTTCTGCAAGGTCTGCATGTTCCTTGGAGTAAAAGTCCTGGCCTGCAATCTTGTGCGTGCCATTTGTGGAATACTCTGCCAGCACTTCCATGACATCAGGATGGGAATATCCTATGGGGCATGCCCCTATGTTAGAAGTAAAATCTAGAAACTTGTTGCCATCTGGGTCTTCAATGATACAATCATGGCCGTTTGCAATGACTAGAGGATAGATGAATGTGGAATCATACGCGTATTTTTTCATTGCATTTATGATGCGTTTTGAATTTGGTCCTGGCAGCTTGTGGTTCATTGTATTATTTTCCTTGGTGTTATTCAATGGAAAAATTTTCTAATAAAGACTATCATGGTATATCATGGGTGAAAATCACCGAGGATTTGACGAGCCAAACCGCAAACAGAGACAGAGAAGAGCAAAAAAGGCAAGGAAAGTGCAGAGGGAGGGATTTGAACCCCCGAACCCCTAAAGGAAAGGATTTCCCATGCCATGATCTTGAGTCCTTCTCGGTTGGCCGGGCTTCGATACCTCTGCAACGAGAGATTTAAGCACTGAATATATAAACTGAAACTGCAGGTTTTCGAATTTTAATAACTTGTCTTATTTTTCAATTTACAAGTTTTTCTGATATTGCAGGCATTGTATAGAAAAATTCGTCCTCAAAAGCAAAGTCCTGCTTTCCCTGTTTCCTCAATGATTCAAAGTATCTCATGCAGTTTGCATAGAACGTATTTGATTGGTTCTCTTGTGACATGTACAGTATTGTTCAGGAAAGATGTTTCTTTTGATGTGTAAGAAATTTTAGACATAGTTATTGTCTTTTTTTAATTATCCTTTGATAACTTTTCTAGGAAGCTGGTTGTTCAGTAGCGTCTTGGATTCCTAACCATGTGTATCCTTTTTGCTCCAGCTCGTCTGCAAGTTCCTTTGGACCTTCTTTTATCATCTTTCCCTGTGCCATGACATGCACATAATCAAGCTTGTCTAAGAACTTGAGAATTCTTGCATAATGGGTAATTACTATCACAGTTGCATCTTTTCTTGAGACTTGGCTTATTGCCTTTGCAACTGCTTGAACTGCATCAATATCCAATCCAGAATCAGGTTCATCTAGAATTGATATCTTTGGTTGTAGTACTGCCATCTGCAAAACCTCGGACCTCTTCTTTTCACCGCCAGAGAATCCCTCGTTGAGATATCTTGACAGGAAATCATGTCTGAGTCCTACTTGATCAAGATTCTTTTTTAGATAGTTTTGAAATTCTCTTACTGTCAAGAAGACTTCGCGGTTCTGGTCTCCAAGTGATTTGCTCAGTGCATTGTAAGCGGTTCTTAGAAAATGTGAGTATCCGACACCTGATACCTCTGTTGGGTATTGGAATGCCAAGAACAATCCTTTCTTTGATCTTTCATCAGCCGACATGCCGAGAATGCTTTCTCCATCAAGGAGAATATCTCCTCCTGTTACCTCATATTTTGGATGACCTAAAATTGTATAAGCTAGAGTACTTTTCCCTGATCCATTTGGACCCATTATTGCATGGACTTCGCCTGGACCTGTTTTGAGATTTACTCCTTTGAGGATCTCCTTGCCTTCTCTTTGAACGTGAAGGTCTTTGATTTCAAGTACTGCCATCTTGCATCTACCAACTTGATTTCGGTATATAATCTAACAAAAACTTAGATCAAGCTAATGCACCTAAACCCAGTTGGTCATGATTCTAGGTTGTCATTCTATGGCTTTGTAACAACCAAGGCTTACAAGAGCACATGAGAAGATTGTGCTTTGAGATGGAATTAGGTACTATTTTTCATGGTAACTATACCTGTGTGTAATCTGGTGGGTATAGTCATGTAGTAAAAAACAAAAAGGAAGGGGTTAGTTTTTGGCTAGCGCTGGTTTTAAGATAACCTTGATCTTGTATGCAGTCAGAATCTCCTTGCACCTGTTTCGTATAGTAACCTCGGTAATTCCTGCAACGCTTGAAACATCTCTTTGGAGGACACTTTGTCCAAGCAGTGTTGAGGCGATGTAAAGATAGGCAGCAGCAAGGCCATTTGGCGCCTTTCCGTCTGCCAGGTTATGGTCTTCTGTCTTTTCTGCAATCTCAGCAGCGAGTCTTTCTACACGCACCTCAAGTTTTGCAAGATTTGCAATCTTTGATATGTATTTTTCAAGGGTTACTACTGGTGTTGCCTTTGATCCAAGCTCCATCACGAGCATTCTGTAATATTTTGCAGTCAGTTTTATGTTCATTTTTTCGTCTTTTGTACTTCCAGTTGCAGAACAAATCTCGTCTAGTGATCTTACAACATCGCACTGCTTGCATGCCATGTAAATGGTTGCAGCTGACATACAGGCAACAGATTTTCCCTTTGCCTCTGCTTGACTGTCAAAGTTTCTGTATATTATTGATGCAGTCTCAATCACATTTCTTGACAGTGCCAGTGACTGGCAAGTCTCTCCTATCTTTGAGAGTATGTTTGCAAGTCGTCTCTCTCTTGGAGAGGCGACTCTGATTCTTGTCTGCCACTTTCTTAGGTTGTACATCTGAAGTGCCATGTCGCTTGAAATTGTTTTTCCGCTAAAGTCTTTGGTTCCTAGTGCTATCTCTGTTCTGATTCCAAGGTCATGTTGTGCATAAGTTGTCTGACCGGTTGCTCTTGCAGTTTTCATTTTTTCTTCTGGATTCGTTGATCGTGACTCTGGGCCGTAATCTGACATCTGCTCCATTGCGACCAGTCCGCAGCCAGAACAAATTTTTTCTCCACTATGAATGTCATCAACTAAGGCTGATCGACATTCTGGACAATTTGTTTGTAGTTCTGTTATGTTCATCTTCTATTTCCTCTGAATCTTTTTGGTTTCATCGCAGGAGATTCTTCGACGATGTAAACATGCTGCCCGATATGTCTTTTGATATTGTTGGTAAGCGGAATCGCGGATGCATATGGCGCATCAACCGGACCTATCATTTCCGAAACTTTGGCGACTTTGGTCCCAGAATTATCTACTACGATCTGGCCATCCTGTAACGGTTTAGAA
>JBARDK010000120.1:0-11087 GCA_049795075.1 Nitrosotalea sp.
ACACCATATGGCTCAGTTCCAACGGTTACTGTTGCAACAACCGTATCGGTACTGTCAGATATTACAGAGACGGAGTTGCTACCTTAGTTTGTCACAAATATTTCGCCCTTGGCAGAGTCATATGCAACACCACCAGGATATGTGTCAACGGTTACTGTTGCAACAACCGTATCGGTACTGTCAGATATTACAGAAACGGAATTACTAAGAGCGTTTGCCACAAATATTTCGCCCTTGGCAGAATCATATGCAAAACTAAGAGGCCCAGTTTCTGGCGTCTGTGGTGGTGGCGGTGGACATCCCCCTGAAATTAGACAATTTTGCGGCAATCTTTGCTCTAGTGATGTTACATTATCTTCCAACGATTTAACTTCGTTAGTCAGATTCGAGATATTATCATGCATTTTCATGATGCCATTCTGTTGTTCTTCAATTATTTGCTGGCTTGCATTTTGTTGCTGATTCAGTGATTTTATTGTCTGTGATTGCTCAACCAAATTGGTGTTTAGATTCATCAAAATGGTCTGAAGATTGAAAACATCTGCAACTACTAGTCCTATGCTAATTACTGATATGGCGATTGCCACTAGTGCAATAACTTGTGGATTGTCCAACAATACAAGTCATTTTTCATATCAAATAAACACTATCATGCTTCACATAGAGATGTACATATCTCAACAGATAATGAATCGAAACACTCTTCAGTCTAGATCATCATTCGAAATTTTACACCTATTAACAAACCCTCAACAAATTAATAAAAAAATCAAAAAAATGGGGCAGACGCGCCAAAACTGTTTTAGTGCAAACCTTCGGGCCCGCTTTTAGAGTCTTGAATATTATTTTTAAAAAATACAACATTACCACAATTTATTATCTTCAACTTTTGAATCACATTATGAAGGACATAGAGTTAAAATTGGAAAATTTGAACATAAAGTCTCACGAAGTAATCAAAGGCAAAGTCCAGATAAATTATCCTGGTAGGTATGACGGCATAGTCATAAATACGCAGATATTAAATTCTAATCAACTCATAGTATACAAATCATACAATAACAAGGCAATATCGCAGAATGTCTCACGACTATTTATTAATAGAAATGACATGCCACAAAATTCTGCTGAATTTACAGCGTCAGTCGAGTTCGAACCAAAAGAACCTCACGAGGTGAAGTTTAGAGCTTCAATAATACAGGAACATAAGGAAATTGAAAGTGATATTTTGTTTGCAAAATTAATTCTCTAAACGATAGATTGAGTTTTTTACAACTTCACTAAGATGTTAATGCCCCTGGAACTATGTCAATTTCTCCTTTCATCCATGGATGAACCTGACAATAATACGGAAGGGTGGTTACTTGCGTAAACAAGAATGTGTACTGTTTTCCAGGCATTATTGCCTCAGAACCAAAATCGCCACTATATGCATCCTTGTATGATGTATTAGGAGTAACATAATGTGCGGCAGAATCCTGATTTGTCCATACTACAAGATTATTTACACCAAGCTGAACGTCTTGCTTCTTTGGAACAAAGTTCTGTTGCTGGTCCGAGTTTAAGGAACCAACAACAATCGCTATTTGCATGGTTTGACCAGGTTGTAGAATTTTCTGTGAAATGATTGGTTTGGCATTATATTCTGGAATATAATATTGTTGATAATACGAAACGCCAACTGCCGCTCCCACTATAACTGCAATCAATGCTATTCCATATGCGTGGCTTGATGTTGGAACGCTCAACTAGTCGTTGATCTTTTTTAATAGTCTTATAAATTTATACGCCCTACGGAATACTAGGTATTTTTGAGGTCAGGCTTGCCTATTACAGGATCTTTTAAATTATCTAGGTTTGCTGCTTTTATTTCAGGTGTGATCGCAGGCGGTTGAGGTGATGGTGGAGGTTTTACAGACTCTTCCTTTGGTGGTACTTTTCCTAGCAGCTCAGGTCCTCCTAATGACTTTGGAGATTCGGCTTGTGATTGTGGAGGAGGTGCAGGTGCCTTCTTTGCCTCGTTTAGACCATATCTATAGAGATGGAATAAACCAGCAAACGCCATAAGACCCAGTCCTACTAAGAATAACGAAAAGTTTTTCATTCCTGCCAATACGGCGTTGTAGGCAGCGATGTTTATGTACACTTGAAATATCAGGAGGGCAACGATAAGCCAGTTTATCCATTTGCCTGAGAAATTTATCTGGGCTGTTTTATGAGGTCCTTTTGAAGCGACTAATTTTGCTTTTCTCTCTGCTTCCTTGGCAAGTAATATCATCATGTATGAAAATCCAAAGCCAATCGGTATAAGAAGCAGCATTATCGTGTAGAAGAATACTGGATCTATCACAAGCCTTGCAACTAGCGGTTTTGTAACATCTGGCGTGATGTAAAATCCCCAATAAGTGGTTACCATGACTTGGGTTATACCAGTTATTCCAAAGGCTGTAACTAATGGTCTTTCTTTCCAAGAGAATTTCTTGTACCTGTCAATGAAGGGCGTCATAGCTAACGCTACAATGAATACACCTGGCCACAGGACTCCAGTTACAAATTTGTCATACTGTGTTCTAAGGAAAGCGTAGATTCCCGTAAGATACCATTCAGGTACCGTGATACCTGGCGGTACAGTGGGTTGGAACTTTGAGCCCAAGTCAACTGGAAACACTCCACCTGTTATCAACACTGCACCAGAAAGTGCCATCACCATTGGTACGTCAAATACCATGAATCTAGGGAAGTGTACCGCCATCAGCCCAAGCATTACTACTGGCAAAATGAAGACATGTAATGTATAGAATCTTAGTATAAAGTCTGCAAAGCCAGAACCAAACATAGCATCTCTGATAGTTGGTCCAACTACAGGTATAGAATTAGTAAGTGAGGTTGCAATACTAATTGCCAGCTCTGCACGTTCACTGAAGATTATGTCATAACCAGTGAAAGCCTCTAGAATGGTTACTGTGCCCAGTACAACTCCGACTACCCAGATAATCTCATTTCTTATCTTGTATCTTCCACTAAAGTACTGATAATACATGTGAAGAACTGCAAGAAGAACCATTGCGTTTGATGCATGATAATGAATATTTCTCATCATGAACCCATATGGAACAGTATTGTTGATTTTAGCTACACTGTCCCACGCCCTATCCAATATCGGTTCATAATAGAACATCAGTAATGCGCCAGTTACTCCCAGTATTATGAACATGACAAATGTCAGCATTCCAAGGAATCCAAATGGACTCACGAATCTAGCTGGAAATGAGAACTTTGTACCAATGAATACAGTTCTCTCTAATCCATCCCATATCCAGTAGCAGAAATCTGCAAATCCGCTTCTACGTTTTAAGGAAACGACCAAATCCCACTATTCCATTTTCGTTGACATTCCATACTGCTGGTAGTATCCACAGATCTCCAGTGTCATCAGCTTCAAGATAAAGTGTTGCCAATACATTTGATGGAGGGGCTTGAAGAGATGCAGGACCTGCAAATGCTTTTCCAATTAACGGATTATACATGCTACCATGACAGGGACATTCGCCTCTTTTCCTACCATCCTGAGGCCAGTACTTCCACAAACACCACAAATGTAAACACACCATACTATAAACACGAAAAGCGCTAACATCATCTGCGTCACCGCCTAACTCCGAAGGCAACCTGATAAACTGCCACTGTTTAAATGCCTCTTGATCAAGAACTGGATCTCCACTTTTCGGATAGGCTATGACTTCAGAACTATTCTTTGGGAACGTCTTAACATTGGCCACTGTTCCATCTGGCAAGATTACCTGAACTTTTGATGGTACTATGTTTGAAGGGTTTGGCATGAATTGACCCCACGGAACAAAAGGTGCAAAAGTAGTTGCAACACCTGCAGCTCCTAGAAGTTTAAGAAAGTCTCGCCTAGTGACTGTACCTCTAGTATCTTGCTCAGCCATCCAAAGATTCGTGATTAAAAAATTGCATATAAATCTTGTCTAGGTTCTTCTTAAAAATCCTAATTTTTTAAAAGTAATAACAGATATCAAAGACGCTATTGCAATTCCAACCAATATTTCGATCAAAGTTATAAAATTCTGATCGCTTTTGCCTGGGACAAAGATAGTGCTTGGAATAGAATTATTTACATTAATTACAATCTTTTCGTCAGTAACGTTTCCTGCTTTATCTTTAGCAACAGCCTCAATATAGTATGGACCATTCTGAAGGGTTCTGGTGTCATATGGTATTGTGTTGTTATCAAAAACTGTCTGGCCTGGAAGATTTACTGCAAGCCAGCCCTTTTCTAATGGATTGGCTTCATTGACACTTAAATTAATATTGATTATTCCTGAAACAGTAGAGCCATTTGCTGGCGACTTGAAAATAATTATTGGCGGGGTATTATCTACTACAAATTTGAAATCCTTTGAAACAACATGCCCGACTGTATCAGATACAACAATTTTAAGATCGTGTGATCCCTCTGAGAGATTTTCAATAACAGTTGAAAATGCAGTTTCATTAAGTATATTCGGCTCAGATGAATCTAGATAATATTTCTCATCTTGTATATTTTGACCAATTATTGTTGGTGTGATCTTGTAGGTATTGTTGATGAATTGTGGAATTTCCAGATTTATCTGTGGTGAATTCTCACTTGGTAAAATGGTTGAAAACTTTGCTGCCATTGTTATTGGTTCTACAACCAAATCTCCTCCAAACAGGGTAGTATGAATCAGGATAGAATACACTCCTGTTTGATTAATAGGCGCGTAAACTTCGGTTGATGTTGCATCTTTATTTTTTACTGGATAAAATCCCCCTCCTTCGCTAAACGGCGTGCTTGGACCTAGCCAGTCCCCACTTGGCCATCCCTGAAATTGCCCCAATATTCCAGCCGGAACGTTTGTTTGAATTATTCTTCCTTGTGGATCAATGACAAACACTGATAGATTAGTGTCAGGATCTTTCCAAGAAAGAATCATTGTAGCTGTGTTTATGGTTTTGTCAGCAATGTCAAAATAATATTCCCTCCAATCGCCTGCATTATATCGATTGGACATGTCAAATCCCCCTCCCACATACCCATTTCCAAAAAGAGAATTTCCATTTGATCCTTGGATAACAGTTGGTAGATCTTTTGGTTGTAATTTTTTTAATACAACGTATGATACAGGTACGTTAACTGTGTGTGATTCATCTTGGAATGAGATAAATCCTTGATACACTCCTGCTTTTTTATCAGATGGAATAACAAGTGTGGCAGATAATGTAGCGTTGCTATGAGGTTTTACTTCCATGTTGTTTGAATCAAGCCATACCTCACCCCATTGTGTTTTTTTGTAATAGCTGGCAGTAATGGTATAACCAATCGAAGTAGAATTTTGCTTGGTATCTCCAGACCAGTATGAATACCTTGTAGGTACAGGATATATACCAATTAGAGGAATATGCTCAAATTTTGAATTCGGATCAGAAATTCTTACCTCTTGAACTGTTCCCCAAGACCCGCCCCTATTGACAAGCGAAAGTTCTTGTGATGTTGGTTGAGTATCATTGTGCTTATTGTTCCAGTCATATATGTAAAGAGACGATATTTTCATGTCATCAGCATAGGTTTTGGCAGAAGAATTCATGAACTCTGAGAATGGGAATGTAAGGTCAAGTACCAACAGAGATGCATCGTACGGAATTGGACTTTGTTTTTGGAAAAAGGATAGTAAGTTTGTATGGTTTGTTATTTGAGCAAGCGGTACATAATCAGGCCTGTAAACCCCTTGCTTTTTAATTAGAGAATCCTGTAAGCGAGGTTCTGTAGTTCCATTATATTGAGAAATTTTCATCAGATCGAGTTTTTGAGGCTCTATCGTTACTTCGATATTATTATCGGTTGGGTTTTCAATGGTAAAGGTTGCAGTAGTTCTGTCTCCAGGATATAATCTTCCAGCAAACCAAGGCGTTTCTTGAAATGATAATGTATTTCCTAGCTGAAACATCTTTAATCCAAATGCAGAAGAATTCATTGAACTAATAGCTGGTTCTAGTACTTTCCGTACGTTAGAATATGTAGCGTTGTTGTAAACTGCAAAAGCGTTATCATTTCCCAGTACATAATTAACCGCGCTTGTTACGTTAACTAGCCCAGATCCTTGTGCAAAAGGATCATTTCCCAGATCTGTTGCAGTGGACATCAGTATGTTTCGTACCATAAATGGGTTGTAAGAAATTCCCTTGTCGCGTAAAGCTTGCATCACAATTGCAGCTGAACCGGCTGCAAGAGGAGCTGCAAGACTTGTTCCGCCAAATAGAGAAAACGCGCCTGTTGAATTTTTGCTGTATTTTGTAACAGAGGTTGGTGTAAAGCTGTATTCTCCTACTGCCATTATGTCAGGTTTTGGATCTCCTATCAATGACGGTCCCTTACTTGAGAAACCTGATATGTCGCCATAGTAAACAGTGCTATTTCCAAATCTTGGTTGGTTCTTAAAAGGACCATAACCCACAAAGACATTATCAGTTGCAGCCCCCACCGTAAGACCAAAGGGTGCAGCGTCAGGACTTCCCATTGTTCCATACCCAGGTCCAGCATTACCTGAACTACTTACAGTCAATATTCCAGGATATTTTTCATCCAGTGAACCTGGGACATTAAGTGCACTAAGTAAAAGTGATTGGATATCAAGACCTGGTACTGACCCTAGTGCAGGAAAAGTGGAAATCCCCCAACTGTTAGATAAAATATCTACTCGAGTATTTCCTGAGAATTTCCAATGGTTGTCATTCTGATCAAATCCTGCCGCCCATAACCATCCATATATCGCATCACCAATCCACAATGCCTTTATGGGAACTATTTTAGCACCTGGTGCAATACCTTGGATTACATATTTTGTGGAATTTCCATAAATATCATACTGCTGTTTTCCTTGAGATGTGATAGAGGCCGCAGTGGCAGTTCCATGTCCGCCATAATCATACATTACGCCAAAAAAATTACCGTGTGGATCAAGAGGAGGAAGCAATGTCCCGTTTATTGCCCCAATTTTTTTATCGATTTTAGCCGACTTTGCAATTACACCGTATAAATCAAGAACCCGTGCACCAACTGTGCCTGCACTGTATATTGGATTTCCATCATGATTTTTGTCATATACTAAAAATTCGTTTCCACTTCCTAATGTAATTGGTGTTTGTGTGGTGAAATCAAAATCATATTTTGGAAATAGAGTGTTCTCCTCAAGTCTCAAAAAATCCTTGTATGAATCAGACATGTCTGGAATAATTGTATCGTATACACCTGGTGTCTTGGAATCTACTACAAGAACAGGAACTAATTGTAGTATTGAAAGTTGACCCTGTGAGACACTTTCATATATCATCCCAAAATGATACATCCCGCTTTTTGACACAATAAAGTGCCTCGAGTCTTTGCCTATTTTGTAATCATCAGAAACTGTCCCGTTTACTACAGGTGTACCACCTTTAGGATATTGCGAATTATATACCGTGATGTACGTCCCTTTTCCTTCCCTGTTTAGATCAAGAAAAACTCCGTTCGAATTTGTGTAGACAGAAGAAGTTATATTTTTTGGAATTGGTTTTGTGTAGTTTTGAATAACACCATTATTACCAATATTTGCAATGAATGTTGCATTTGTCAACACTAGTCCTTGACCATCTGCATCAATCATAATAGGAATATTGTTTTCGTCTCTAGCAAGAGAAGATCTCACATCAAGGTTTGAAAAGTCTGTTCCAGTATCAACTATTCCCACCTTGATACCATTGCCTGTGTAGTTATATTGTTGAATTACCTTATAGGAACCAAGTATATCTCCTATCCTAGAGACATCACTGGACGTAGGAGGATTGGTTTGCGCAGAATCAAATTCCAATGGAAGATCTTCAATTACGGTATAACCATCAAGTTTTAGATTTGAGATTTCATCTGGATTGAAAATACCTACTGCAAAGGATCCATGGCCGGAATTTAATCCATAAATTATATTGTCTGCACTTTGTGTTATATCTGAAATTGGTCCTGAACCAAAAATTATGTATCGCTTTTCAGAATTTTCGACTGAAACAGGCTGAAAAGTTATTAGGCCAGATGTTTGTTCTGGAACAGAAATTTGCATTTGGTTTGGAATATCCACATCATAATACGCGTTAATCTGTTTTGGAATTAGAGATATTAGAAGAATGCATATCAAAAAAAATGCTACTTTTGACACGGTACGTGGTTTGTTATTTACCATTATTGTTATCTTCGCCTAGCAAGAATAGTTATTTGTAATGCAATGATTACCGCAATCAAAGCAACTACTGGTAGAAAAAGTGAATTGAATTGACCAGAAGCCGTCTCGACATTTTGTACAGTTTGTGACATTGAAGTTACACTCTTGTTCATGTTTTCATTTGCTTGCGATATCGAATTCTGGCTTGTGTTCAATACATATCCAAAACCTTGAACTTCTGTTTTTATCTTATCAAGTTCACTTGATGTCGTATTTAGTACAGAGTTTAATCTTATGATTTGGTTTGAAATTCCTTCTATGCTTTGCTTGAGTACTAGCGTGGCAGCTACTCCGTTGGATTCAGTACCTTGACTGAGAGCAATGATATGAAAGACATAGGTGCCTTCTTGAGTAGGTATAAAGTCAACATAGTATAGTCCTTGGTGAAGAGTGGTAAAGGAATTAGTGAGATCAGTTACGTCTCCATTTGGCAGATGAACATGGGAATTAGCAAGTAGTTTCGTGGGATCGCCTGCTACCAACAGACCATCGCTAGTTACTTGAACAAAAACTCGAAATGTTTGGTTAACGGCTGCAGTTTGTGGAGCATAAACCGATACTAGTACCGTTCTCTTTATTTGAGTATGTATCAACGATGAAGATGACGCAAATGCTACATCAACGTTTTGTGAGAATCCCTGCTCTTTGGTAGCAATTGCTTCTACAGAATATGTTCCGTATGGATAATTCGTTGTTGCGTTAGGCCATTTGATCAATACTTGGTTAAAGTCTCCGTTGCTGTCAGCTGTAATCTGATCGAATTGTTTTATGGTTCCATCTGGAGCAAACAGTCTAAGAATTACAGTCTCGTTTGACATGGCCTTACCATACACAAGAAGTGGTTGACCTTCTGAATATACCTGAGAATCAGTGTACAGTTCTAACGGTTCCAATGCAGCATAAGCCTGAGTCAGAAAGCCGCTCATGATAACAAAAAGCAAGAGCCCCGCCATCAGTAGTTTCAATCTATTCATGATGACGTCCACCCATAGATATTGGTTCTGTTAGAAAGAATATGTTAGTTTGTTAAAACATCTTAGATATGATCAGTGTTGAAAAATAATTCTCTATTTTACATTCATTCTTTCTGGTAACGTTCTGGAGACATTGAGTTAATGGATATTATAGAAAGGCTAGATTGCTCTTTTTTAAACATGGTCAAAGACGCATTTCTAATTATCAATTCGTATAAAGATTCAGGCTTTAATTGCATGACAGTAGAAAGCATAGACTTGATTGGATCCATGTGAGTTACAAATAATATATCTTCATCATGATATTTTTTATAACAATATTCGACCAAGTCAAGAACTCTTTTTTTAATACTGTCAAATGGTTCGATTCCATTTTTCTCTATTATTGGATGTCCTTCATAAAACTTGAGAAAAATATTTCCATGTTTTGCAAACATGTCATCAAAGGTCATTCCAGATAGAGATCCCATGTCAATTTCTGTTAGCCTTTCATCTATGCTGTAGCCTAGCCCCAATTTTTTTGCCACTATACTAGTAGTTTGTTCTGCTCTTTCTATTGGACTTGAATAGATGGCAGATATGTTGAATGGTTTGAGAAAATCAGCTATTTTTTCGGCTTGTTTAATGCCTTGATCTGTTAGAGGATATCCTGTCGTTCGTCCTGCAAGAATTTGTTCTACATTATTTTTGGCCTGTCCATGACGTAGAAAAAGAAACAATGTTTATTCTGAGACGACTTGTCGAATAGAGATAATAATAAGATTGTCAGAGGCAACCGTGTAATGAAGATTGGAATAATTGGCGGTACGGGCGGAATGGGAAAAGGATTCGCTTTGCGATGGTGTGTTAATCATGATATTCTGATAGGTTCAAGAGATTCTTCAAGGGCTGATGACGCAGCTCGTGAATATTTTACTAGCGCAGTTAAAGAATATGGATCTCCAAAGGGCAAGATAACAGGGACGGACAATATCTCTGCTGCAAAAGAGAGCGACGTATTAGTGCTTTCTATCCCTTATGAGAATATAGATGCAATATGCTCTCAGATTCTTCCAAATGTTAAGGATGACTGTATTGTTATATCTCCGATAGTGCCTCTCACTAAAACTGATGCAGGCTTTGAATTAATTTCGTTTAAGGAAAACAAACCCTCTGCTTTTGAGTTGGTGCAGAAATATATGAAAAATAAGTCTAGCCTAGTGGCCGCATTTCACACTATTTCAGAGAAGAAGCTTATCGATACAAAACTTGTCTTAGATTCAGACATATTTGTATGCGGAGATAATAATGATGCGATAAGTGTTGTAAATGGTTTAATCAAAGAAATAACTAACCTACGACCCATTTTACTAGGGCCTGGATCTCTCTCATATCTTGCCGAAGCTGCAACACCAATTCTTATTAACGCGATGATAAAGAACAAAATGAAAAATCCAGGCATAAAGATAATTTAATCAGTATTTACAGAAATAAAAGATGGGAGACAGTCCAAGGAAAAACTGGTTCACTGCCATGGGCGTTTTATTCATAGTTGTGGCAGTAATTCCCATCATCAGAGATTTGCTGATCTGGGGACCTGACTTTGTATCGGATTTTTTCACTTCCCCGGATCTAACAAGTGAAAAAGTGTCTACAGCAATGTTTGGAATTGGCGGATTTTTGATTATTCTTGGTCTTAGAGGTGAAAATTATGAGGGCTAAGGATTTCATAAGAACACAGAAAATTTTAAGAATTGCCACAATAGATGCCAAAGGTAATCCACACATAGTTCCTGTTTGGTACAATTATGAAGGCGATAAATTCTACATTGGCACTAATACC
>JBARDK010000121.1:0-7610 GCA_049795075.1 Nitrosotalea sp.
CGACTTGGGCTTTGAAAATATTCGCGTTGATGAGGTAGGGAACCTCATTGCAACAAAGGGCTCTGGTTCTCCTAAGATACTTCTTTGTGGTCACATGGATACCGTTCCAGGAAAGATCAAGGTAAGAAACGAGAACGGGCATATCTATGGCAGGGGGGCATCGGATGCAAAGGCACCATTGATGTCAATGTTACTTGCAGCCGCATCTGTTCAAAATAACAATGGAACTGTTGTCTTTGCAGCAGTAGTAGACGAGGAAGGAAATGCAACTGGAATCAAAAGTTTGGTCAAACAAAAACCAGATATTGATTACGCAATTTTTGGCGAGCCTAGCAGCATAAAAAATATCACTATTGCATACAAGGGAAGAATTGCCATAAACCTGAAGATAAATGTTGGAGACAGCGCTCATGCCAGTGCACCATGGCTTGCAAAAAATGCAATTGAGGAATCATATATTTTTACTACTGCAATAAAGCAAGCGCTAGAAGGAAACCAAGATGGCAAAACAAAAAGTATGATGCTGACTGTTGTGCTCACCGAGATAAAGGGAGGCACAAGTCACAATGTAACTGCAGTAGAGTGTGATGCCACCATGGACATTAGGATTCCAGTAGACATGAACTGCAAAATGGTTGGAGAAAAAATTGCAACAACAGTTCAAGAGGTTGCCAAAAGGCAAGGAGTAAATGCGTTTTATTCCATTCTAGATGAAACAGAACCATTTGAGGCGCCGCATACTTCTCCACTTGTCAGGGCATTGACATTAGGAATACTAGATGTCGAAAAGGCAAGGCCGCAACTTATCAGAAAGACAGGAACAGGCGACATGAATATAATTGGAAACGCTCTGAACATTCCCGTTGTAACATATGGACCTGGTGACCCCCATGCATCACATACGATTGACGAACGTGTATCAACTGACGAATATCTAAGAAGCATCGAGGTCTTCAAACGAATGCTGTTTCACCTAAAGAGATTGCACGACAATCACACAAGTTCTGGCAAATAACATAAAACGAACATCAAAATATACAACAAAGAGATTCTGGCTATGTTATGGTTTATCGGTCTTGGGATCTCAGGAATTGATGGAGTAAGCCAGGATACGATAAAGATTTTAAAAAAAGCTGATCTGGTTTTCTTTGAAAACTTTACAAGCCCGATACCAAAAAGCGACCAGTCCAAAATAAAAAAACTTGTCAAAAGTAGGTTCAGGGTTGCTCCGCGATGGCTTGTGGAGGACGGCAAGACAATTCTTGCCGAGGCCAAGAAGAAGACAGTCGTCCTTCTTGCATATGGTGACCCTTACATTGCAACCACCCATATCGAGCTGAGAACTAGGGCAGAGATTGAAAAGATTAAGACCAAGACTGTGCACGCGGCATCTGCAATCCCATCCCTTGTTGGCGAGTGCGGGCTACAGTATTACAAAATTGGGCGCCCTGTCACTGTAATGAGAGAACAAAAGTCTTGGAGTACCGTATACCACACCATTTACGAGAACCTTGTAAAGGGCGCACACAGTATTTTGATACTTGAGTACAGCAGCATTGAAAATTTCTTTTTAGATCCAAGAGATGCAATTTCAAGTCTTGTATTTGCAGAAAGGGAGCAGAAGAGAAATGTCATAGATGAATCAACATTTATCGTAGTTGCTTCAAGGATTGGCTCAAGGGCCCAGAGCATAATAGCTGGAAAACTCTCAAGTCTTTCCAAGATTGATTTTGGAAAACCTCCGCATACAGTTATCATTCCAGGAAGGATGCACTTTACAGAAACAGACGCGCTCAAGGTGTTTGCCAAATGTCTTGACGAGCCATTTGATAATTCATCGAAGATCCAAAAAATATCAGACCAGATGATTACAAAGTATGTTCCAAAGGCAAGAAAGGCACTAGACGAGGTTATCAAGATGTTCAAGGATGACAAGAATATACAGCCAGTAATAGAAAACGCACATCGGTATATCGATGACGCTGAAAAATTTCAAAGCGAGGGAAAAGAAGAGCTTGCAATACTTAGCATCGGATATGCGGAGGGCCTGATTGATGCATTGCGTCTCTCAAAGGGCATGGACCCCTGGACATAGATTAATCAAGTGGTAAAGCTTCAGCTCTTGTGATACAGTTGGATGCACTTGACAAGGAAATAATTTCAACATGCTATGTCTCCTCACTTTCCGGAGAAGATCCAATAGAGATGATAAGAAAAAAATTGTCTGTCAGTCCTGATTACATCTCAAGCAGGCTTGATTTTCTTGTAAAAAACGGCTTTATTGAAAAAGACAAGACATTGACTGAGATTGGGAGGGGCTCTATCAGAGTAGTGTTGGCAGGAGGAGTCTTCGATATAATCCATCCTGGGCACATACACACATTGAGGGGTGCAAAGGCACTAGGAAATGTCTTGGTGGTAGTGGTTGCAACAGATGCTACTGCACAAAAGATGAAAAAACGTGTACCGTTGCATAACATGGAGTTACGAAGGGATCTTGTCAGCTCACTATCAATGGTAGACTATGCAGTGGTTGGCCGTGAGGGTGACATATTCAAGACTGTAGAGCGCATAAAACCCAACATCGTAGCGCTTGGCTATGACCAGATACATCAAGAAAAGTTCATCATAGATGGATGTAAAAAGATTGGAGTAGAGGTATCGATTGCAAGGCTCCAGTCCCCAATACCAGACATCAAGAGCTCAAAGATAGAAAGTGATTATGGAAAATCCATCTACGACATATGAGATTGGCGTAGTACCATCATTGTGAACTTTTGGGTTTTACATTGACCCGAATTGTGACCTGAGAGCCTGTTGAAAGTTTTGTCAATTTTTTGATGTTCTCTTTTGAAACAAGCTCTATTATGGAGTCATCATGGTGTGTTCGTTCTAGTAGAATCAGTGCAGCATCCACGCTGTTGTTAACCCTAGCTGGATAGCACTTGACCCATCCATAGGTGCGTTTACCGTCTGAGAATCCGCTTACCATTATTGCAGGATGTGCGTCAAGTGATCGTTTTGCCTCAATGAACTCCTTGTCCTTGAGTTTTACATTAAGCGTTCCAGGAAATGGAACGTAGCCAAGCTTTGACTTGAATTGTTTTGTGTAGCCTTTCATTGACATGTAGTATGCCCCCTCCCCCATCCCTGAGATTATTGTTCCCTTGAACTCCACATATGGTAAAGAGGTCTCAAGGTTTGATTTTAAGACTGAGAAAATCTTTGACATCTCTGCATGTCCCTTGGTTGTAATTCGGATAGATACTTTCGGCCCTGTTCTTAGCCGCTCTATGTATCCATCAGCTTCTAGTTCCAAGAGATGTTTTGATGCAGCTTGCTGAGATTTGTGTATGCTTTGTCCAAGCGATGAGGTTGTGATTGGAATGTAATTATATCGTGCGCCTTTGGCAAAAAGTTCTGCAAGTGTGAGTATGTGTTGTAGTTTAAGTTCCGGCATTGGTTTTATGCAATACCAAGCTCTGTAAATGTTTTGAGGGTTAATCCGTCAGTTGATTTTAGATTTGCTGCCCTGTGCCCTACAACGCACTCTATTCCTGCTTGTTTTGCTGAATCAATGAGCCTCTGTGTTATGATGCCGTCTAGTACAAGATACTTTATTCCAGAACCAGGAGAGAGCTTTGACACTATCTCACTTACAGGAACTTTGAATAAACTATTGAGTCCTTCATCTAGCGCTACAGCCTCTAGAGATTCATTGAGATCTGGATATACTTTTTTTACAATGTTTGCGATTGGTTCGTCTTTTGGATCCTGAAGTTTTGGTTTGGTAGTCTCTTTTTTCATCTCCTCTGCTGTTTCCTTGAGAATATCTGCAATCTGTTGAGGAGTAAGCTCTTCCACTTCTACACCATCTGGTGCACGATGAACCACATCGACGTTTACAAGTGACTTTAATTCTTTTAAGATGAAACCGCCTGCCCTGTCCCCGTCAAGAAATGCCACAACTTTCTGCTTTGATTCGCAAAGAGACTTGATAGATTCATCAATCCTTGCCCCCTCGATTGCAAGTGCGTTGTCAAATCCCGCCCTTAGAAGATTTATCACGTCTGCTCTTCCCTCAACTAGAATTACCCAAGGCGAGTCGGAAACTCCCGAACCGCATGCCAGTTTTTCTTTTCCAAATGTAACAAGTTTTCCAGAAGACGTCACTTCTTGGACGTCCTTTAGCATCTCATCCCCTTCGCTAATTGTTTTGGTAGACCATTTCTGAACAATCTGTTTTGCCCTGTCAACAATCTCTTTCTTTTTTGCAGAGCGCACATCTTCGATTGCTTCGAGCTTAAAGTTTGCCTGGAATGGACCCACTTTATCTATACTCTCTATTGCAGCTGCAATTAGTGCAGCAGTGTTGATATCAGTACTCATAGGAAGCAAGGCATCGCCTTTTGTTTGATTAGTCGTGCTCGTAGTGTTGACCTCGATTCGTCCTACTTTCGAGACTTTCTGAAGTTCATTTAGGTTCATCTCTGGACCAAGCAGACCTTCTGTTTGGCCAAAAATCGCGCCTATGATATCGGCTTTTTCGACGAGTCCATCTACGTCAAAGCTGAGCTTAACGTGATACTTGACAATTCCACTATATGGCAAATCATTATCCTCTTAATTTTTTATCAATTAACATTCTTCAGGGGCAGATATAAGTGCTTATTGTCAGATCCCTGTTCCAGAGTACAAAGATAGATCCTCGATATGACGTACCTTGCCTTTTGTTATTGTGGTCAGTTTTCGTCTAAATGAGAGATCCATAGTCATGCGATGTTCAAGATGTGAGATTATCCTTTTAGTAAGATATGCTCCTTTTCTGTCGTAATCAAAAAGTATAATCAGATTCTTGTACTTGGGCATCGAGTCTACAAATTTTATCATACCCTTGAAGCTGTGAAACTGGCAGATCCTGCCAGAAAAGCCAAGTTTTCTTAGCGCCTCTTCGTCTCTTTTTCCTTCTACTGCTACGGCGCAGTCCTTTTTTGAATTAAGAGACTTGATAAAATGTTGTAACTCTGATATCTCAGATTCATCAAGATGCATGATTTGGTTTGCAATTAAACATATTAAGCAATTTTCAAAGATTCATCCATGGGAAAGGTCTTGGCAATACAGAATACAAGAAACGAAGGAATTGCCACGCTAGGCAAGTTATTTGAAGAAGACGGTTTTAGCATTACAACAGTTCTTGCAAAAAAAGAAAAAATTCCATCAATAGACCCCCGTGTCATAGTAATACTTGGTGCACCGGAGAGTGCAAACGATGATCTACATTACCTAAAAGAAGAGTTGGCATTGATACAAAATGCAGTCAAAAACGATATCCCAGTTCTTGGAATATGCCTTGGGTCGCAGCTTATCGCCAAGGCGTTTGGTGCCAAGGTCTACCAAGGAAAGAGAAAGGAGATAGGATTCTACTATGATATAGAGTTTGACAACACCACAAAATCAAGGCTCTTCCAAGGAATGCCAAGTCCTGCCACCGTATTTCATTGGCATGGGGATACGTTTGATCTTCCCGATAGTGCCATAAGACTTGCCCATTCAAAAGACTATCAGAATCAAGCAATAAAGATTGGAAGCGCAGTAGGGGTACAGTTTCATCTTGAGGTAGACAAGCCCACCATCCAGTTATGGTTTTACAAATCCAAAGACGATCTAAGTTCTGTACCATACATCAAGCCTGAAGAGATAGTCAAGAGCATACCCCAAAATATTGATACCATACAAAACAACATGCGAATATTTTATCAAAATTTCAAGTCAGAGTTTAATCTTTGACAAGAGTGCCTGATGAAAGCTCTAGACTAGTACCCGTTAAACCCGTATTTTTTGGACATATTATATCATTAAAACGAGTGAGAGAGTCAAGATGAGTAGCTTCCTCTCCAAAAAGAGAACAAAAGAGGGATATTTAGAAAAAATATCCAGTGAACCAGCAGCAACAAGAAGAAACAGGCTTTCAGCCATCATTAATTTTGAGAGATTTGTTAGTGAAAAATACGGAGGAAGAAATGCTGAGCAAATTTGTGACGAATTATCGATATTACAGGGGCAAGAAAAAGAAAATGCTCTGTATGATATGTTACAAGACTGGATTAATTGGAATCAACAAGAAAGGAAGAACACTAGCACTGTTAGGTTGATGTTTGCTAGTTTGAGGAAATTTCTCTATCATAAAGGCATAAAGACTCATCCACAAGACGTTAAAGAAAACCTCAAGTTTGGAAAGATTACCAATGAAGAAAGACACCCGTTATCAGATGATGAATATCGTGCTATTGTAAATGCATTTAGTAAAAGCCCTCGTAGACAGGCTCTTTATCTTTCGCTAGGTTCCTCAGGAATGAGAATAGGAGAAGCGACCAGACTTAGAAAGAAAGATCTTAATTTCTCACAGGAAAGGATAGAAGTCAACATTCCAGCCAATATAACAAAGACACGAAAAGGGAGATCTACCTACATATCAAAAGAAGCGGCTAGTAGACTTAAGCCAATTCTAGACAAGTTAAATCCTGAGGATCTTATTTTTACAAAAGAGCACGATGATCCACTAAATGCAGCAATTATTGAGCAAAAGATCTTGACCATGGCTCTTGACAGGCTGGGATTAAATGATAGATATTCATCTAATAATTTTCGTAAAATCACATCCCATAGCTTTAGATCCTATTTCTTCACAAAAGCAGCTAGAAAGCATGGAGAAAATTATGCACATAAACTGGTTGGGCATAGTGGCTATTTGATGCAGTATGACCGTATGACAGGAGAGGAAAAACTGAAAATGTACCTAGAATTAGAGCCTGATTTGATGATTTTCGACCAAACCAAGAACGAAGTTGAGATTAGCAAGCTACGTGAGGAAAATCAAGCCATAAAAGAACTTAGAGAAGAGGTCAAAAAACTGAGGGAGAGTCAAGCCAAACAAGACAAAAAACTATTGGATGATATGAGAGAAGAAGGCATTATTCCAAAATAAGAGAGTTTTAATCATCCATTCTGGATTTTCTTGGTTTTCCGAGAAGAATTTCATCCTTTTGATCTCTAAACTCAGAGTCTGAAATGCTCTTACTCCGCTTTCGTGTTAAGAAATAAGAATGTGGAATAAGTTCATCAGTACTCTGTAAAGTAGTTGAATGTCCTACTTCACATACATTTTCTCCCGAATGTTCCGTTAGGAAGCTTATCTTGTTTTCTTTAAAACATACTTCACAAAGTAAACCATTCCAATAACTTTTCATAATTTTAGTTGCCTTACTCATAGGCGTATCCCATATAATTACAGGATTAGGGTGTGGAATCGTGGTAAATTGTTGTTGTCTTGCCTTAGAAACAAACCAAAGTTGCTTTTTTTGATCTGATTCACTAAGGACACGAGAGCTATGCATTGCTTTTTTTGTATTGCGAATCATGGTTTTTTTTAGTTTTTTTGCTCCTTTTTGTACTTTATTTTTAAACAGTAACTTAGCAGCCCACCATTCTCTCAAGTTTTTATAGAACGATTTTAACTTAGATTCAGATTTTAATTCATAGAATTTTTCTCCTCGTGCTTTTTTTTCTTTAAGCTTGATGATCTTTTTTTGTTCTAGTATCTTTATTGT
>JBARDK010000122.1:0-3081 GCA_049795075.1 Nitrosotalea sp.
TATGCCAATAGTGAGAGATTGTCCAGAATTTTTGAAGATTTTTTTGACTAGAGTCCTTGCTTCTTTTTCGTCATTTTCAACTATAGATATTGCTTTTGCGATGGCTCTACGATTACCTTGCTTGAGATCCTTTACTAAATCCATATAGAACAATCACGTATCACGCGCACAATAAAATCTTGTTGCAGCGATATTCAAATAAACACCCGGTCTATAGAATTTTCCAATAAAGGTTTTAAAACCCAGTTTATACTTTCAAGATCATGTCACAAAAAGCCCAGACAAAACGAGTCAGAATACTGGTGTCAAAATTAGGGCTAGACGGTCACGATAGAGGTGCCCTCGTATTGTGCAGGGCATTTAGAGACGCCGGAATGGAGGTTATTTACTCTGGCTTGTTTGCAACACCTGACAGGATTGCACAAATTGCAGAAGACGAAGATGTCAATGTCATAGCATTGAGTCTACTAAATGGCGCACACTTGACCCTATTTCCAAGAGTTGTAAAAGCTCTCAGAGAAAAAGGAATCAGCGACGTACTTGTAATAGGCGGCGGAGTTATTCCACATGACGACAAACAGGAGCTTGAAAAAGCAGGTGTGTTGGGAAATTTTGGACCAGGTACACCATTGCAAACCATAATTGATTTTATCCAGTCCAACCTGGCAAAAACTAAGAAAAGTTAGAGAAATTATTCTGTAGAATCTGGCCACATCATATGACGCATTTTCTTGCCCACTTGTTCTACTTGATGTGCATCAATCTCTTTCATGTATCTATCAAACGCGTTTTTACCATTCTTTTTGTAGTCACTTGTCCATTCTTGGTTAAACGTGCCATCTTGTATCATCTTCAATGCCTTTTTCATCTTCTCTTTAACCTCTTTGTCCATCACCATAGGACCTCTAGTCAAGCCACCATATCTTGCAGTCTCACTTACTCGGCGGTACATTCCAGCTATTCCATATCGCTGAATCATATCTACAATTAATTTGAGTTCATGGAGCACCTCAAAGTAAGCTATTTCTGGTTGGTACCCCGCTTCAACTAGAGTCTCAAACGCATTCATTACCATCGATGCAGCGCCACCGCATAGATCTACCTGCTCGCCAAACCAGTCCGTCTCAACTTCTTCTTTGAAGGTTGTTTCAATTACTCCAGCTCTTGTGCTACCTATTCCCTTTGCAATGGCAAGCGTTCTATCCCAAGCTTTTTTTGTATAATCCTGATGAACTGCCACGATTGATGGAGTCCCAAAGTTCTGCTGGTACGTTTCGCGAACCTTTGAGCCAGGACCTTTTGGAGCTATCATTATTACATCAACATCTTTTGGCGGTACAATCCAGCCCCAGTGTATTGCTGCAGCGTGAGAAAATGAAAGTGCCTTGCCAGCTTTCAAGTGGGGTGCTATCTGTTCCTTGTAAACTTGAGCTTGAACCATATCTGGAATCAATACATGAATGATATCGGCTTTTTCACATGCCTTTTGGACTGACATAACTTGGTGACCATCATCTTTTGCTTTCTTCCAGCTGGCCCCAGATTCTTGTACTCCCACTATAACATTAAGACCTGAATCTTTCAGGTTGTTTGCTTGTGCGTTGCCCTGAATTCCATAGCCAAGTACTGCAATAGTTTCGTTCTTTATTGGATCTAGACTTACGTCAGAATCTTTCCAAGTTTTGGCCATGCTGAACCTTTAAAAATAATCGAAATAAAAACGTACGATATGTTTTGATGGGAATCTTAGCATTCTAAAGCCCTTTTTGTCAAGCTATTGCGATATCTAAAATAGTCAAATTGTCATTTCTTTCCCACATTTTACGCATCTAACTACGGTATCTTCGGCCTTTATCTTGTCGAATTTTCTTGAACCACAATTAGGACAGATTGGACATGCCCTAAGTTTTTCCATGCCTTTATTGTATCACAGGTGTACTTTATCAATTTGATCAGATGCAATAGAGTTTATCAAATAGAGAGTCATACTTACCAGAGTGAAGGGAGTACACTTTACCTCAGATGATGAAGAGACAACCCTCGAATATTTTTACAATATTGGTCTTGAGCATGCAAAGCGAGGTAAGCCTAAAGATGCCATATTTTACTTTAACAGAGTTCTGGCGGTAAACCCAGTACACATGAATGCTTTAATTGACAAAGGAAAGGCATTAGGAAAGATAGGCAGATACAACGATGCTATTTCTTCCTATGATATAGCTTTGAAGATAAAACCAAACCATACAATTTGTCTTTTAAACAAAGGACTTGCCCTACATTATCTTCAAAGATATGATGAGGCCATAACTTGTTATGATAAGATTCTATCACAAGGGCCAGAACACACTAGTGCTTTGTACCACAAAGCCTGTAGCAAATCCCTCCAGAAAAACACTGAAGAAGCTATGATGTTACTTGAGCGCGCCATAGTTCTTGATCCAGAATTTGGAATAAAAGCCAGCGGCGACAAAGATTTTGATATTCTTAGAAATGACGATAGATTCAAAGCGCTTGTTACCTAAATGATGCAATAGAAAAAAATACTGTCATGAAAAACAATGATATGATGAATGTTGGAATTATTGGCACAGGATTGCTTGGAAAAGCAGTTGCAACACGTCTTCTTAGCACAGGACACAAGGTTACAGTTTACAACAGGACAGAAGAAAAAACAGAATTACTTAGGAGTATTGGCGCACAAGTTGCAAAGTCGCCAAAACAAGTAGCTGAAAGATCTGAGATTGTAATCATAATAGTAAAGGACGCAAAGGCTGTCGAGTCGATATCATTTGGCAAAGATGGCATCATACATGGCAAACATGAAAAACTGATTGTATCTGACATGAGCACAATTAGTCCTATTTCATCAAGAAAAATAGCTGAAAAATATTCTCAGTATGGAATTCCAATGATTGACAGCCCCGTTATGGGCGGACCATCACTTGCAGAAAAAGGTCAGCTTGTAGTCATGATAGGAGGCAAAAAAGAGATTTACGAAAAATGCAAAGCTATTTTTGATTCAATAGGAGAAAGAACGTTTTACCTAGGAGATAATGGCTCTGCTGATGCAATGAAACTTGC
>JBARDK010000123.1:0-6377 GCA_049795075.1 Nitrosotalea sp.
GTTCTAGGCCGTAGTCTGATGCAATTCTCTTGTCAATTTCATCTTTTTGTTTAAGATATTCTTTGTATCTTTGATCCCATGATTTCAGTGTAAGATATTGTCTGACTCCTGTTACTATCCATACAACTGAAACAGATATGATGACTCCTAATAGAATGCATAGTATTGTACCAAACTCATGCTCCCTCTCAAGAACAGCATAGAAACGAGGGTGTGTTAAGAGAAAGATTGAGAGACCTGTTGCAAATGGCGCAAGTATTAGTGCAGAGACTGAAACACTAAGAAGTATTCTTCGAATTTCAAGTATTCTTTCAATAAAATTATCCATTAGGTCAAGAACATCAGTTCTAGAAAAATTATGCTCTTTATCATCCATCAAGATATAGTAACTCCATTTCACATGATGCATGTTTTTTAAAAAACATTTTCAATATAATTACGGATCCACCGTTATGGTGCCTTTCATTTCAGGATGTAAATTCGAATAGTATGAGTAGGTTCCTTCTTTGTCAGCTAGAAAGTTTATTGTTTGTGCTTGGAAGTAGTTCAATTTATTCGTGTGCACATTAAACTCATCAATGTTAAGGTCCATAGTAGCGTAAGTATCTTTATCTTCGTTTATGAAATGAAGTGAGACCAGAATGCCTTGAGGAATATGAATTGAAGCATCAGCGACTCCTCCAGATACTGCCTTTTTTGATTGACGTGTAGATTCTTGTTCATACAAATAGCCTTGGGTTGGGTCGTGAACTGCTATAATGTATATATTGGTTGGAGCGGCAAATACTGGAAACTTTTCGTTAACTGGTGTTGAATTGTTAAGCAAATAATAAATTCCTCCACCAGCAGCCGCTACTACAATCGCTATAAAGATTATCATGTCACGTGAAATCGGCATAGTTTTTGCCTTGTTTTTTTGCTTCTTTACCACTAGGTGTGTAACTGCCTAGTACGTATATTTATGTTGAGATTAACAAAGCTTCGTAAAGAATATTATTCTGGTCTGTGCTATTTTTTAAACGATCCACTATGAAAAAGTTAGAGATTACACTCATTGGAGTAATTGTTGTTCTTTCTGCTATGGTCATTGTACAGTATACTAATGATCGATTTTTTGGAGATTTATCTCAAGCAGCAGTACAAGGACCGGCAGGTCCACCTGGACCCCAAGGACCACCTGGACCTATGGGGCTAGCTGGTAACGCAGGAACTCTTTCACAGGATTCAATCCTGACAGACCTCTTCGAGAAAACACAGAATTCAGTTGTTCAGATAACTAGTAAAGTTTCTACAGTTGATGATACCATAATCATAAATGGACAGCCACTTTCAAGTCAATCAACAAGACTAGGGTCGGGTTTTATTTATGATAAAGAGGGGCGCGTAATAACAAACAACCATGTCATAGAGGGTTCAAGTACAGTAAATGTCACTTTTATTGATGGAAATACATACACCGCCAAAGTTGTAGGAACCGATCCAGACAACGATATTGCCGTAATACAGATTATTGATAATTTTTCAGATGAAACCTTGGTTCCGCTACAGCTTGGCAATTCTTCTGAACTACAAGTTGGTCAGCAGATCATCGCCATAGGCAATCCGTTTGGTCTAAGTGACTCGATGACTACTGGTATAGTCAGTGCAATAGGACGCTTATTACCTAATGAAAATGTGGGTTATTCAATACCGGACATAATCCAGGTTGATGCTGCAATTAATCCAGGAAATTCAGGAGGACCACTATTAAATTTACAAGGTGAAGTTATCGGAATGAATACAGCAATTTCTACAAATACGGGAGATTTTTCTGGGGTAGGATTTGCCATTCCATCTAATACCATTGAGAGAATAGCTCCGGTTTTAATTAAAAACGGAACGTATCAGCACCCCTATCTTGGAATAGCAGGCAGAACAATGGATCCAGATGTTTCACTAGCTAATGGCTTGCCAAGAAACTTCAAAGGTGTGATAGTTGAAAAAGTAGTAAAAGGAGGACCGGCTGACATGGCTGGCATAATAGCAGCGACTCTGGATGATAACAACGTACCACGGGGTGGAGACATCATAACTGCGATAGATGGACACCCAATGAAGACGATTGATGACATAATTGCCTACTTGGATGACGAAAAATCGGTAGGTGACAAGGTGACCATAACAGTCGATAGACAAGGAAAATCACTTGACCTTACCGCTGCTTTGGAAGTCAGACCTGCACCGTCATCTCAGTAATCTACAAAATAGTTTTCCGGCATACTAAAATTCCACAAGTTATCTATTGCCTTTTTAATTCCAACTCTGGGTCTTGATTTAATTATAGATCTTTTTACACTTATGCCATCAGCGATATACAATCCTGATACCTTTGTCAAATCTTCACCATACTGCGCTCTTGTTATTTTGAGGGATTGGGTCAACTTTGCAGGGCCATTTGTGAGATTAGAGATTACGTCTGTTTTACGTTGCTTTATCATAAAGTCAAGCCCGTCCTTTGGAACAATGGCTCGTATTAGTACTGCACCTGCATCATATTTCTCATCTTTTGCAACAGCATTTACACAATAATGCATTCCATATGTAAAGTAAACATAGGCCCTTCCTACTTCACCAAACATCGCTTGGTTTCTTTCAGTTCTACCTCCAAATGAATGACTGGCAGGATCATCTTTGTATCTATAGGCTTCAGTTTCAGAAATAATTCCTGAGATTGTCATTCCGTTAATTCTTCTAACTAGTATCTTCCCTAGTAGATCCTTGGCTACATCAACAGTGTCTTTCCCATAAAATGAGCGTGGAATAATCTTCATTCGTTAATTTCTATTGGAATTCCCTTTTTTATCTTGTCAAGAATACCAGATAATGTCTTTAAATCATCTTTTAAGACTTGACGCAGATCTTGATTATATATTATAGCTGCTGGGTGTATCGTAACAAAATATAGTTGGTCATTTCTTTTAATTATTTTTCCTCTATTCTTTGTTATTGCATTTCCATTTAACAGCGAGCCAAAAGCAGTGTTTCCCAATATGCAGATGATTTTAGGTTGAATGATCTCAAGTTCTTTTTGTAGATAATTGTTACATGAATCCATTTCTTGTTTATTTGGCCTCCTGTTATCAGGTGGCCTGCATTTTACAATATTTGTAATGTAAACATCTTCACGCGTAAATCCTGCATATACCAATGCTTCTGAAAGTATCTTACCGGCAGTACCTACAAAAGGCATGCCTTGAATATCTTCGGTGCGGCCTGGAGCTTCACCAATAAACACTATTTCTGTTTTAACACTGCCAGAACCTGGGACTGCATTTGTTCTTGATTTAGACAGTTCACATGCGGTACATGAAATAACGGTTTTTCTTAGGTCATCGATCTCACTAGACATTTTAGACTTCCACGCTCTTAACGGTAGCCACACCACGAATATGAGGCCCACCATTTCCCATTCTCATTATTTGCATCGGATCACCTTTGCCGCAATTTGTTATAGGTCGTACAGTGAAATCATTACCTCTTGCATCAATCGAGTTGAAGAATTCAGGTGCATTTCCCGTTACAATAACATCCCTTAACAATTCTTTGCGTTCCCCATTCTCAATTTTTTGTGCATACTGACATGATATGCTCCAGTTATACCGCATCATGTCAATTGATGGCACCTTCATGTCACAAATCAGATAACCAGATTTCACATCTCTTATCAATTCATCCGGATCCCAATTACCAGGACTAATGCAAGTGCATGCCATTCGTATTAATGGCATAAATGAATACCCGGTAGCACGCATTGCAGAATTGGGCATGGTGTCAAAAAGAGAGGCAGTTTCCCTACTCTGCATATGTCCAACAAGAACGCCATCTTTTACAAGTGATTTCCTAGATGCCATTACACCCTCATCATCATATTTGTACCATCCCAAGCTAGATTGTATCAGAGGATCATCAATCACGTTAAGCTCAGTTGAGCCTATTTTTGTCCCAAGCTTTCCACACCACCATGCACCTCCAGCCCACGCCATTTCTTTTCCAAGTACTCGGTCAGCTTCTGAGGGATGCCCCAAAATCTCATGTGCCAACAACGCAACAAAATCAGGATTCATCACAACAGTTGTTTTCTCTTCTTTTGCAGGTTTTACATCTATTAGTTTATCTGCCTTTTCAGAAATGGAGTTGGCCTTTTTCAACACATTATCTTTTCCTGTAATCGTTTCCATTCCTCCACGGCCTCCTTCGGTGATACTTACAGTTTCTGAAAGACCAGATTCATGTGCAGTTGCAGATAGATGGACTATAGTATCATCATTATTCTGAGTTATTTTTGCGCCTTCGCTGTTTACAAAGTATTTGTGAAATGCATCATGATGCATGTGAATTGATGATTTGTTTATTCTCTTTCTCACTCGAATTATTCCATCACATTCAAGCGCCAATTTTGTCATTTCTTCAATCGTAGGTTTTTCAATTACCTTATAATCTACAGTATCCACATATGCGCGAGTTTCTGCTAGCTTTACTTTTTGTTTCTTTGTTTGAGCATAGTAAAGCGCACTCTTTATTGCACTAATTACACCTCCTTTTAATTCATCTATCGATTTTGGATTAGATACAGAATAGAATCCCCACGCACCATCTGCAAGTATACGTATTCCTAACCCATTCTCAGATTTAGATGAAAAATGTTCGATCTGTCCATTTTCAAGCAAAAAGCCATTACTTTTAATCGTCTCTGCCCTAACATCACAGTATTGTGCTCCATTTTGGAGTGCAAGTTGAACTGCTTTATCTGCAAAATCTTCCAGCAACACTTGAAAGATTGGTATTCAGGTATTTTATCTTATAATAGCACTTTTGAAGATTCGTTTTTTGGTATAGCAAATGAGAACACAGATCCCTCGTTGACTTTACTTTGTACCCATATTCTTCCACCGTGGGCTTTCATGATTCCCTTGCATATGGACAGCCCCAAACCGCTTCCACCAGATTCCCTAGTAGAAGAAGTATCCACCTGATAGAATTTCTTGAATACGTTATCAATTGCCTCATCAGAGATCCCCTTCCCATTATCTTTTACTGACACTATGATTTCTTTTGGATTTTCTTCAACTGATATCTCAATTTTTCCAATCTTAGGCAATGTTGCCTTTATACTATTTTTAATCAGATTTGTAAGTACTTGTATTATTCTTTCATTATCATAATTAGCATAAATTTCGTGGCTTAGATTATGCGTGAGTTTTATTTGATCTGCAATGGCCTGTGGCTGCATAGATACTATTGTAGTTTCAATTGTTTCTTTTAGATCATTATTTGATTTTTTAATTCTAAGTTGACCTAGTTCTAGTTTTTGTACGTCAAGTAGGTCAGATATTAATTGTAATAGAGATACGGCACTTGATCGAATAACCTGTAACCTTTCTTTCTGATTTTTGCTTAGCGGTCCCAGATGTTCACCTAATAACATGTCTGAATATCCCTGGATTGGAACCAATGGTGTTTTCAGTTCATGGGTTATCATGGCAAGGAATTCATCTTTTGCAAGCTCAATCTTCTTAGCTTCTTCTTCTTTCTTTTGGATAGTGCTTGACATTGAGTTGAATGCTTCAGCAAGTTCACCTACCTCATCATTGGAAGTATAGTCAATTTTTTCACCATAGAAGCCTTCCCTCACCCTCCCAATAGCATTTGTGAGCATATGTAGAGGGTTTAATGATTTTCTAATTGAGAGTATTACAGTTACAAATACTGCGATGTCCGCAATCAGTAAACCTTGAACTATTGTGACATTTTGGCTTAGTTCCGAGTCAATGAGGTTGTTCCATGCATCTACAAATTGAGAAGTGTTATCAAGCAGGATACCACGCTGATAATTAAGATCCGTGAATGTTGAACCAAATTCTTTTGAAACCAATGTATTATTTTCAATATACTCTATTTTAGCTTGTTCTGCTTCCCATAATGGATCAAGGTTTCTCAATGAGTCAGAGTTTTCTCTTGGAATTTGCTGCAGGTTTTCTTGCTTTACTCCATACTCTGCATAATCAGGGTTGGCCAAAGGTACACCCTCAAGATTCTTAAGATCCCCATCAAATGTTATTGCGTCTTTTTTTATAGCATCTGTGACATTTCCCCCTTCACCAATAGAAATCAACAATGTCTTTTGTCCTATGTCTTGTGCGATGCTTACCATGTCTGTTGCAATCATCTTGTGTGTATTGTAATTCCTATCTAATGGTGCTAGATCATTTACAACTCCATTTGTTAATGAAATCAAGTCACCATTTTTACCTAAAATATACACTATTGCATTTTCCACCTTTGGATCAAAGACTGACTCTTGTCGGATTTTTTCAGCGTCTTGTCTATAGATTTGCCAT